>NZ_JAMXFI010000060.1:566-47213 GCF_025460875.1 Microvirga yunnanensis | reverse complement strand
CCGACGCTATGAATTCGCCAGCAAAGCCACGCACTTAATGGCTGTCGGCGCGAGGGGTAGCATTCAATGCTGCCCGACATCATGATGATCGGCGACGGTGTCAACGATGCCCCGGCGCTTGCGGCCGCCGACCTTGGCGTCGCCATGGGCGCGAAGGGCGCCGCAGCGTCCGCCGAAGCCGCCGACGTGGTCCTCTTGGTCGACCGGCTGGACAAGATCCCCGTCGCCGTTCAAGCGGCACGGCGGTCGCGGCGCATCGCGCTCCAGAGCGTCTATGCCGGGATCGGCCTCTCGGTCGTCGGGATGGTGGCGGCCGGGCTGGGCTATCTGACGCCGGTGCAGGGGGCCCTGATCCAGGAGGCCATCGATGTCGCCGTGATCCTGAACGCGCTGCGGGCGCTGTGGGGGCCCGAGCCGCCATGACGATCCTTGAGGCACAGCGGCGAGAGATTCTCCATCGGGTGCATCGAGCGAACCCTGAGTGAGCAGGAGCCCACAGGCTGCTCTGCCAAGGCGCTGACGGGAGCCGCTTTCCTGTTATCTTGAACAACCGGATGAGGTGCAGCCCAGCGGTGTGGAGAATCCGCCCCTCAGGAGTGCTTTGACGAGGGGTAGATTGGTGCGCCATCGGCGATTCGGGGCAAAAGGAGCACAGCAAAGTTCAGCCTTAGGTCTCCATGCTGTTCAGTTCTTACAGCCGGCACTCTCTCGGCGATTCGAGCTTCCTTTCCAGCCAGACAGCGTTCAAGGACGGTTTCGCAGGCTTGTGATGTAGGCCGTCACGTCCCGGAGTTCCTTCGGCTCCAGCATGATGTTGGGCATCGTCTCGTGAGAGGTCCGCAAAGCGACCGTCAGCGCGGTTGTGGTCATGCCGGGCACCTGCGCGATCCGCTCGAACGGTGGCGCCTGTCGGCGGGGTGAGTCCATCTCTCCCTTCAGCACCGCATGGCAGGCGGCGCAGACCTCGCGGGCCAGCCGCAGGCCGGCCCGCGGATCCCCACCCTCCTGGGCGTGCAGGGGGAGCGATTCCACGAGGAGAAGAAGGATCAGCGTCCCTGTGAGACGGGCCATGGGTTCCTCCTCCGCGGCCATGTTCCAGCGGGCGAGCCGTCATGGAAGGACAATCCGGAAGGATCGTCAACGCCCTGGATGGAGGACCATGACGTTGGGCGCTCAATGGGTTCAAGGCCGAAACAACCATTATGGGTGAGGCATCTCCCACGACCGGGCACCGCAAGGAACGGGGATGGATCCAAGGGCGTTTGCGACGCTGAGGGTCCAGGTTGTTTGTCTGCGCTCTGTCGGCCGGTCAACAGAGGTGAGAGATGAGAGGCCTTCCTGATCTCGCGGGTGCTTTAGTCCTGACGCTTCTCTCTGGACCGGCTTGGTCAGCCGGCAATCCGGAGCGTGGCCGGCAGCTGGCTGACCGATGGTGTGCCTCATGCCACCTGGTCGGCCCCGAACAGCGCGAGGCCTCGGCCGATGTCCCCAGCTTTGCTTCTGTCGCGCGACGGGACGACCTGTCGGAGGCGCTCTTGGCGGCGTTCCTGACGAATCCCCATCCGCCGATGCCGAACATGAGCCTAACACGCCAGGAGATCGCGGACGTGCTGGCCTATATCCGAGGTCTGCGTTAGCCGGATCTGTGGGTTCGCACGGTGGGTTGAGGACACGGTGACCCGGGCCAAGCCATTCTCAACACCCACAAAGATAATAAAGATAATACGGCCAGACCCGAGGCAGCTTGACTGTCCACCCAGCGCCAAAGCCCAGGCGACCCAATGGCTGGCGTGAACAGTGACGGAAGATCGCCAAACCGCTTCCATAAATGGCCTGACCCGTTAGCTTCCCGTTCGCGGGTTCGGCGGTATGGAACCGAATGCCTCACGCGCGAGGGGCGGCTCGACCCAGTGGATCTCCAGCGACACCGTGACGGTCAGGACCCGCTGGCGATGCTCGTTCCGCACCTCGACCCGGACGTCCTGAGCGTCATCCTGGAGCAAGCGATCCCGCCCAATCCCGGCCGCCGCCTCGGCCGCTGCCTCCGCAGCCACGCGTTGAGCGGTCTCCAGGCTGTCGAGTTCAACGCCCGCATCATCGGGCGTGAACTTCGCCCCATCCCGCAGGTCGAAATAGAAGCGTGGCATGGCGACCTCCACCTGATGTTGCACTTTGAACCCCGAACGCTTCTTGGTCACACGATGCGGACGTCCGTAGAGTGCCCGCGTTCAGTTCGAATTTCGCGATTCAGGTTGCTGCGCTCGCGCTTCCCAGCGCTCAGCGGACAACAAGGACCGGGATCTTGGAATGGGACAACACCTTCATCGTTTCGCTGCCCAGCAGGAGGGCTGAGACCCCGCCGCGCCCGTGGGACGCCATGACGATGAGATCGGACCGCTGGCTTTCCGCCGTGCGGATGATGGCCTGATAAGGCACATCATCCTCCAGATGAACCGTGGTGGCGTCGGCACCGATCCTTGCGGCGATCTCCGCGGCCTCGGCCAGCGTGCGTTCGGCCTGTTTCTGCATGTGCTCCCGGAACGAGGTCGGCGTTTCCTCCAGTTGGTCGGCGTCGACCGCGAAGAGATGAAAGCGCTCGGTGACGGTCAGGAGCAGGACCGTCGCCCCGAGAGCTTTCGCCAGGTTGGCTCCGTGTTCAACAGCGCGGGCAGACAGGGACGAGCCGTCAGTGGCGATCAGAATGTTCCTGTACATGTAGGTCTCCCTCAAGCGAGGAGTGAAGTCCCTAAACGCCTTGTCCTTTGTCGTCAGTAGGACAGGAACAGCGGCACCGGACATTGCTTAAGAAGCGACTGGGTCGTGCCGCCGAGCACCATCTGGCGCAGGCGTGAATGCACGAAGGCTCCCATGACGATCATGTCGGCACGGGTCAGGGTGGCATGGTTGCGCAGCGTCTCGGCCACATCGCCGTCCAGGACCGGCAGGTTCATGACCGCTGCGTTGACGCCATGGCGCGCGAGGTGAGGGGCGATCTCGGCGCCCGGGGCCGATTTCTCCAGATCCTTCTCGCCGGTGACGCTGACCAGTTCCACCTGCAAGGCGGCCCGCAGGAAGGGCATGGCATCGTTGAGCGCCCGCGCTGCCTTGGCGCTGCCGTCCCACGCCACCACGATACGTGTCGCTGCGAACGCCTCCCGGCCGGGCGGAACAACAATCAGGGGACGTCCGCTGTCCGTCAGGACCGCCTCGATGAGACCCCGGTCCACCGCAAGCGCGACGGGCTCCGCGTCCAACACCGTCAGGTCGTGCATCCTGGCAAGGGAAGCGAAGCCCCTCACCAGATCCGGATATGCCAGCTGTGGCGCTTCCGTGGTGCAGGCGAGCCCCGAGGTTGCAGCCTCTTGCCGGGCCGTGTCCGCCACGGCGGGCGCGAGGGCATCGAGCCGGCGGTTCTCGGCGGCCACGAGCCCGGCGGCGATCTTGCTGACGAAGGCATGGGTGAGGACGAGCTTCAGCGAGGCGGCCTGAACGGTCACATGGGCACTAGCCTCCCGGGCCACCGAAAGGCCGTAGGCCAGCGCGGAGGAGGCCTCCTCGGGGTCGCTCTCTTTGGTGAGGCCGATCAGGATGCTGTGGATGTTCTGGAGCATGGGATCCTCCTCTAAGGATTGTGGCAGGCTCGGGCCTGCGCGCGGTTCAGATCGGGCGCGTCCTTCATTGCTTGATGGTCCGGCACCAGGACCGCCGCACCCTGAAGCCGGCCGGCCCGCAGGTCAGCCAGGGCCTCGTTGGCGGCCTCCAGCGGGTAGGTCACCGTTTCCGTTCTGACCCGGGCCTTCGGCGCGATGGACAGGAACTCATGAGCGTCCTGCCGGGTGAGGTTCGCCACCGACAGGATCTGCCGCTCCTCCCACAGAAACCGGTAGGGGAATTGCGGGATGTCGCTCATGTGGATGCCGCCGCAGACAACCCGGCCGCCCTTGTCCACGGCTTGGAGGGCGGTGGGCACGAGTTCCCCGACGGGTGCAAAGATGATCGCCGCATCGAGCCGCTCGGGCGGGCTTTCGTCAGAGCCGCCGGTCCAGGCGGCCCCGAGTGAGCGGGCGAAGTCCTGTGCCGCGTCATCGCCCGGACGCGTGAAGGCGAAGACGCGGCGGCCCTGCCAGGTGCACACCTGGGTGATGATGTGCGCGGCCGCCCCGAAGCCGTAGATGCCGATTGTCCTGGCGGATCCTGCTGCCACGAGAGACCGCCAGCCGATCAGGCCGGCGCAGAGCAGGGGCGCCTGCGCGACCGGATCAGCGCCGTCCGGCAGCGGGAAGGCGTAGGCCACGTCGGCGACCACATGGGACGCGAAGCCGCCGTCCCGGGTGTAGCCGGTGAACAGCGGCTCGTCGCAGAGGTTCTCACGGCCCGAGGCGCAGTAGGGGCAATGGCCGCAGGTGTGGCCGAGCCAGGGCACGCCGACACGCTCGCCGATGTGAACGCCTGTCACGCCATCGCCGAGCGCCTCGATGCGCCCGACGATCTCGTGGCCGGGGATGATGGGCAGCTTGGGGTTGGGAAGATCGCCATCGACCACGTGAAGGTCGGTGCGGCACACGGCGCAGGCCTCCACCGTCAGGCGAACCTCGCCCGGGGCGGGAGAGGGCAGAGGCCGCTCCTCAAGAACCAGGGGCGTGCGCACCTCGTGGAGGACCATCGCCTTCATGGGGCAGACCTCTTGTTGCCGACCGCTGCAGCGGTTGCCGTAAGCATACCAGGAACGGTGCAGAAAGGCTGGGATGCTTTGCCCGCGTCGGCATTGATCGTGATCAAACCAACCGGACGAAACCCTGCTATACTGGGTGCAAGGCCATGGGATGCGCACCCTGCGGGCCAGCGGATGCTGCTCACGCTCACCGTGGCTATGTTGGTGCTGTGGCCCCGCGCCGGACGATCCGGCTCAATTGCCTGCAGAGGTCCCGGTCGCGGACGTCCTTCACGAGCCTGCGCCTGGCATCCGCACGTGGGGCAGCCCTGAAGCCATGTGACCGGAGGTTGTGCCATGAACCCCGCCCTTCGCACCGAAATCCTCGCCATCCTGGATGGCGCGAACGACATGACCCTCGCCACCATCCGCAGCGACGGCTACCCGCAGGCGACAACGGTCAGCTACGCCCATGATGGCCTGACGCTGTACTTCGGGTGCGCGGGCGACTCCCAGAAGGCCCGAAACCTGGCGCGCCACGACAAGGTCTCACTCACGATCAACCTGCCCTATGCGAACTGGGGTGAGATCCGCGGCCTGTCGATGGGCGGCCGGGCGACACTCGTCCGCGATCCGCGCGAGGCTGAACAGGCCGGACGGCGCCTGCTGCGGAAGTTCCCGGAGGGCATCGCCGAGTATGCGCCTGACGGCATGGAGGGCGTGGCGCTGTTCCGGATCACGCCGGAGGTGATTTCCGTCCTCGATTACCGCAAGGGCTTCGGCCATATCGATCTCGTCGGTGATCCCGGTGCCCTGGAGGAGGCTCCCGATATTGTGGAGGAGGCGGATGAGGAGTCCTTCCCGGCCAGCGATCCGCCAGCATGGACGCGGACCATCACCCGGTAAGGTCATCGGCCCGCGTCCAAGGTGGCGCGGTGCCGGATTGACAGCCATCAGGCCCGGGGATCACCATCCGAGGGTGGGGGCACGCCACGAGGATGGCCACCATGGACACCTTCGACCACATCTTGAACTGGAAGCTGAAACAGGGCTCGCACACGTTCCCGGGCAAGGACGGCGGCACCTGCATCAACGAGGCCGCCATTGTCGCGGCCGGCTTTGCGTACCGGCCCGTCCGCTCCGTGCAGGACATGCCCGGCTGCTTCTCGCGCCCGATCTGCGCGCTGGCGATGCAGCTGAACGACGAGGCCACCGACGAGGAGCGTCAGCTTCTGCTGCCCTTCGTGGCCCGCCTGGCTTGCGCCGACACGCCGGAGGTGGAGAGCGCGCGGGAAATCTACATCACCACACGCCTGAGATGGCGCCAGTCGTTCCGGGAGCGTCTTGCGACCCTTGAGGGCGCCCTCGCCATCGGCCGGCAGGCCGACATGCCGGCGCCGGAGGAGGTGAGAACACGCCTGGAAGGCGTGCAGCAGCGGGCCGCCTTGCCTACTTCGAGGAACGAGCATCCGCTGCCCACCACGGTTCAGGGCTGGCTTGCCGGAGTTTTCTAGAACTTCCCCGGGGTGCGGCCTGCAGAAGAACCTCAGGGATGCGGCGCTTGTCTCGTCCGAGGGCGGGCAATGAGCAGGCGCAGTGCGGGGTCGGCAGCGTCGGCTTCGAGCCCCCGTAGCCGAGTTCGCAGCTCTCAGCCGTCGGCACAGCGGCCGTCTCCCCACAATCACGGCCGCCTCGTCCGTTCCTAGGTAACGGGCAGGTAGTCCTTGACCGTCGTACCCAGGCTCACCTCGGAATCGATCTTCACGTGTCCGCCCGACTTGCTTGGCGGAGACGAACCTTGGGAGGAATGATCGTGCCCAAGATCAAAGTCGCCTTCGTCGTTGAGCCCGGACGTCGGGCCGCTGGATGCGCTCGTGCGCATCACCACCACGATCTGCGGCACCGACCTGCACATCCTCAAGGGCGAGGATCCCGTCGCCCGTGGCTTGACCATCGCACATGAGCGCCTTCCCGCCGGATGATCCGGCTCGACCGCCTGCCGAGGTCCCGATAGCCGACATCATGCACGTGCTCGCCGACGGATCCGAACGTGGGGCCGCCCTGGAAGCCACATCTTTGGAGGTTTGCCATGAACACGCTGGTGTGGCGCGCCGGAGCTCATCGCTACGACGTGACGGTGGGCACAACGACTATCGTTGGCCATATCTGGATCCGCATGGATGAGGTGACCATCGAGGCCATTCCCGACACGGTTCTGGAAGGCCTTTCCGCCGGACCCTATGCCTCACTCGATGACGCCATGGCTGCCATCGCGGAGCATACCACGGGCACCTGCGCGCTGGGACGGGCCAACGACCACTAAACAAAACTGTCTCATGGCAATCCCAATCGCCCCTCACTCCACGGGCGTGGTAGAATGAGCGCGTTTGGCAGGGGGCTCGCAACGGAGCTGAGCATGCTGGATCTGAAAGTGCCCGACAACCTTTGGGCCTCGACCATACTGCCGGAGGGCGTGCTGGAACGGTGGCTGGTGTCCGATGGCGCGGCCGTCCGCAAAGGCGACCCCATCGCGACCATCAGGATCGAAGAGGCGCTCCATGAGGTCACGGCCCCGGCGCAGGGACGTCTCTCGATCACCGTTGGTGAAAACGATGTCATCGAGCCGGGGACGTTGCTCGCGCGCCTGGACCCGGAAACAAAGTAGCCCTTCTCAGCGCCGACTGGCCGATTTGGCGCAGGGCCAGGTTCTCTTCATCGACCCATTGATCCACCTCAATGAGATCGGCTGATGATGAGAGTATATAGGCCTGCAGCATGACGCCCTCCAAACCGGAGAGGATCCGATCAGGGGAGGTGGTTGGCCGCCATGATTGCAGCGATGGCTACGAGCGTGGTGCTCGTGGTGACCACGATTCTGATCGTCTACGAGACCCTGCGGCTGACCTCGAACCACTTGGCCGACCTGCCAGTGCCGCCGCGGATGCGGATCATCGCGGTCGTGCTCGCCGCCTTTGTCGGCCACACGGCAGCCGTGTGGACATATGCTCTTGGATACTGGGCCCTTAGCTTGAAGCTTCAGGTTGGCAGTTTTGCCGGCTTGCCGGTCGAAAGCTTCCAGGATTGCCTGTATTTCTCGGTCGTGACGTATACGTCGCTCGGATTCGGGGACCAGATTCCGGTTGCGCACGCCCGGCTCATCGCCGGAGTAGAGGCGTTGAACGGCCTGCTGCTGATCGGCTGGACCGCCTCGTTCACCTATCTCGCCATGGAGCGGTACTGGCCCCTTCATGCCCGGACAGCACCACGTAAGAAGGGGGAGACCCGCAGGTCCATCCCGCGCAGCGCCTCCACGGGAATACGCCAGACGTTGCCCTGAGAACCAGTCAGGCGCATGGGTGGCTCGCCAAGGGTTCCTGTGGCGTCATCTCTCCGGGCGCGCGATGGCGACATCGATCCTGCTGCGGATCGCATGGAGGACCCTGCACAGGGACTTAAGGGTCTGCGCAGACATCTCGACACCTTCGGCATGGGCGTCGATTGCCGTGGCGCAATCAGACAGTGTGTTGGACATGAAGACCAAGGTGTCCTCGTTATCGGAACCCTTCTCGATCTGGTCCGCGGCGTCATCCAGCATCCTCCGGGTGAACTCGTCATATTGCTGATCGATCATCGGTAGCCCCTCTGATGTCAGGACCGGCTGCGCAGGCCCCCCGCCTCTGATGTGGTCGGCTTTGCGAGCACGATCTGCCGGAGTCAATTGTATGTCAGGGGATGCTCCTGTCGATCTTGCCGGAGAGGTGCTCAAGAGGAACACCATCCTCGACGAAACCCGACACGTCAGGATTGTATGCCCATCCGATGCGAACCGGGCCGAGACCCGCGGCGCGTTGCTGGGTGACCGGGTGACCCGCGCCAGTGATCCGTGCGGCCAGCCTGCTCCTGGCCATGCTTCCCGATCCGCCCCCGTGGCTCCAGACCGCCACTCGATGTGCCCAGCCCGCATGGGAGATGGCACTCCATGGGCCATGCCTCCGTAGAAATACGGGCTTTCACTTGGCTCCAAATCAAGGATGCTACTCGATGAGGCATTCCCATCAGCAGGTCTCCAAGCCATGGAGGGAGCCGTGTCCGCCAATGCCAGCCGTCAAGCTCGGATGTGCTCCCCGAGCCTCGACGTGACGATGCAGGAAGTCATGCACACACTCCGCACCATCGACTGCGAGCATGAGATTGACCTGGACCGGGTCGAGAAGAGCGCGATTACCGAAGAGCTCAAGCAGGACATCACGGCAAAGCTCAGAACCGCGTATCGCGAGAGACGCCAACCCTATGTTGACCTTCTGAACAGGCTTTGGATGCAGCAGTGTGGCCAGTCCGCCGTGGCTTGATCTCGACCGAGGCAGGGTAGGCGACCAGGCGCATCGCCATCGTCCAGGGTCATCCGGATCCAGCGGGCGGAAAGCGCCGAACGCCCCCGCCGACATGCCCTGAATATGGAGTTTCACGCCCCACCCTGAGCGACAGGACAAGTCGGTGGGCGTATAATCGCGCATTCCGCGGAGGGCTGCGCGCCATCATGGAGGTGGCCGATGGACAAGGAGATCAAACGCAAGATCCTGACGCTGCTGGATCAGCACCGGATCATGACGGTTGCCACCCTCAGGCCAGACGGCTGGCCGCACGCGACGACCGTCGGCTACGCGAACGAGGAGCTTACCCTTTACCTCCTGTGCGGCCTGAACAGCCAGAAGGCGGCGAACTTGGCGCGGGACGACCGAGTGTCGCTGACGATTGACCATGACACGTCCGACATCATGGCGATCAGTGGCCTGTCCATGGCGGGGCGTGCGCAGGCGGTGACCGACCGAGCGGAGGCGGGCAAGGTAATGCAGATGCTCGTGCGGAAGTATCCGGAGCAGGTCTCCCTGCCCGGGCCGATGCCGAGCCCGGAGGAGGTCCGCATCTTCCGTGTGACGCCAACCGTCATCTCGGTGCTCGACTACTCCAAGGGCTTCGGGCACACCGATCTGATCAGGGTTTCCGACGACGTGGAGGAGGCTCCCGACCTTGTCGAGGAGGCCGATCTGGAGTTGTTCCCGGCCAGCGATCCGCCCGCATGGACGCGGACCACGTTACGATAGGGCGAGACCTGTCAATGAAATCGCTCCGGGTCATCGTTCGCCGCCACGGTGGATCAGAGGTCTTAGAGACCGTTGAGGACGAGGCGCCAGAGCCGGGACGCGGTGAGGTACGCGTGCGCGTGCTCGTTGCCGGCGTGTCCTTCGCGGACCTGCTGATGCGGGAAGGGCTGCATCCGGAAAAGACGCCGCTGCCATTCACGCCGGGATGGGACATCGTGGGCGTCGTGGACAGAGTCGGAGTGGATACATCGCAAGCACTGGTCGGCCGGATGATGGCGGCTCTGCCCATTCATGGAGGCTATGCCCAATACATCTGCCTGCCGGAGAGTGAACTCACCCCCGTTCCGGATGGCGTTGATCGCGCCGAGGCCGTCAGCCTCGTGCTCAATTACATCACGGCCTATCAGATGATGCATCGCACGGTGCATGTCGCACCCGGGCAACGGGGGCTTATTCATGGGGCCGCCGGCGGCGTCGGCACGGCGGTGCTGCGACTCGGCCGCCTGGCGGGCCTGGTCATGTATGGCACCGCATCGCAGGCTACGCATCAGATCGTCTCCGACTTGGGCGCCACGCCCATCGACTACCAGAAAGCCGACTTTGTCGAAGAGATACGCCGCCTGACCGGCGAAGGCGTGGATGTCGTGTTCGACGGGGTTGGCGAAGCCAATGTCTGGCGCTCCTTCCAGGCCCTGAGACCGGGCGGCCGTGTCATCGTCTATGGCTTTACGTCGTTTCTGAAGCAGGGGCAGCTGGCGGGTGGCTTGCGCTACCGGTTTCGCGGCATCGTGCGGCCGGCGTGGTACGCGCTCCGCGCTCTCCTGGCACCCGGCAGACGGCGCATCCTGCCCTACAGCATCCAGAACCTGAAGCGGTGGAAACCGGCGTGGTTCCGGGAGGATCTGAGTGCATTGCTTGATCTGCTTCGTGACGGGAAAATCAAACCCATGGTCGCCGAGCGGATTCCGCTGAGCGAGGCGCGTCGCGCGCACGAATTGCTCGGTCAGGGATCAGTGAGAGGCAAGCTTGTGCTGGTTTGCAATTCGCCTGAGCGAGGGCTGTGACACGATAAAGCCAGAGGAGGCCGAAAGCCCATTGGAATAAACCGTACACCGATGTCACCGACGCGCTCCGTTGAGCGCCTGAAAACAAGGAGGAAGCCATGACGTTGCCCACACTGTCACGCACAACCGCCTTGGCCATGATAATCGCCGCCGGCATGACGGCACTGGCCACAGCGCAGACCATCGCGGCCGATCCGCACCATCCCGAGACGACGCTCGCACAGGCGACGCCTCCATCCGGCATGATGGGCCAGAGCATGGGCGCGCAGCCCGGCCAGTCCAGCATGCCACCCAGCCAGTCCGCCATGATGGGCGGCATGATGCAGCCTGGGATGATGGGCATGCCCGGACCCGCGCCGATGAAGATCTTCTTCGCCATCGCCGATGCGAACGGAGACGGGGGGCTTTCCTTCGACGAGGTGACGGCCATTCACAAGCGGATTTTCGACAGAGTCGATGCCAACAAGGATGGCAAAGCAACACCTGAGGAAATTCAAGCCTTCATACGGGATTAGCCACGTGCCAACGGATCGTCGCTGTCGCCCCGGGAGCCAAAGCTATACACGATTTCCGGGGCTGGAAGAGTAATCCCGCTCGCGTGTGAATCGGACCCTGTTGGAGACCGGAGCGCCGCTGAAAGAGCCGTTGCGGCACCCTGGGATATGCATCGGCGTGGCACTTGCCCTCTCATTCGGCACGCACGGCTGCCCCCTTCTGACGGGCAAAGGCGCTGTGCTTCTATTGCTTTTCAGACTTTGCCCGGGATCATGCTTGCACGCCGATAGAGGGTTAGATGCCATGCCGGTTCACAGCTTTGAGTCATCCTGGATCAGGATGCGCCTCGACCGATGCTCGAATGCTGGAGAATGGCATCCCTGGTGACGAGTGGTTCCCGCGACGCGTCGAGATGGGTCCAATCAATCGCCCCGCAGTTCCGCTCGGCTTGCATGTGCACGACTTCGGCCGTCGCATCCGATGGATCGTTCCGACGGGCAGCCACGCGCAACACGAGCAACTCTATCGGAGCCTGGAGCCAGTAGCCCGTGAAAGGAACGCCGCGCCCGACCGCAAGCTGCTTGATCCTCTCACGCTCCTGAGGCCGAAAGAAAACGGCATCGACAACGACGGAAAACCCGCCCTGCAACGCCCGCCCTGCTTCCTGTCTCAAAGTTGCATAGACCTGATCGGAGACATCCTGACGATAGGCTTGATCCGGCAAGCGGGTGTTGGTTGGCACCCCATGGATCTGCTTCCGGATGCGGTCGCTGTTCAGAATTCGAGCCCCAGGCGCCGGCCCCAGATGGGGGGCAACAAGCGAGGCTATCGTAGATTTGCCGGTTCCGCTGAGCCCTCCGACGGCGACAACGACGGGCCGTGCCGGCTCCAGCAGCGACTCGGCCAAAGCGAAGTACTGGCGCGCCTCGGCAAGCAGGCTTTCAACAGCACCCACAGGTGCATGCTCCGCCTGGGCAGCCGTAACATGGGCACGGACCGCCGCACGAACCGCCATGAAGAACGGGATGAGACCGAGTCCATCAGTTTCGTCAGCTTCGTCGAGGTACCGGTTCAGCAGGATGTTCGCCGCTTCCTGCTGGTTGCGGTGCCATAGGTCCATCAGCAGGAAAGCCAGATCGTACAGTACGTCGATGGTGGCGAGGCCCTCATCGAACTCGATGCAATCGAACAGGGTTGGGACGCCATGCCACAGGCAAATGTTGCGCAGGATGAGGTCGCCATGGCAGCGCCTGACTTTGCCTGACAGGCGACGACGCTCGAGCACGTCCGCAAGGCCGTGGAGCGTTCGCTGAAACTTTGCGGCGAACGCGTCTGCCACCTCATTCGTGACCAGCTTGGTGGCGCGCAGCGATCGCTCGTTGATGTCGAGGACGGCCGCAATCCCCCTGACCCCGCCATACTCCAAACTGGCGGGCGCCTCCTGATGAAAGACCGCAATGCGGTGGGCCAGGTCGGACAGGATCGCGGGTGTCAGAGATTCTTGTTGCGCCATCCGGTCGAGAAGGCACTCCTGATCGAAGCGACGCATTTCCACCACGGCATCGATCAATGGTCCAACGCCATCGAGGGCAAGCTGCCCATCTGCCTCACGCGTGATGCTGCGGACTCCGAGGTACAGCTCCGGCGCGGTACGGCGATTCAGGTTCAATTCGGCCAGACAGGCCGCGTGCCTCTGTTTCGCTGTCGAGTAGTCGAGATAGGGAAAGCGAACCGCCCGTTTCAACTTGTAGATCCTGTCCCCCGCCAGGAGGATCATCGAGGCATGGGTCGTGAGGATCTCCACGGACGAGTGCTCTCCAAGAAGCTGCTCAAGGAACCGGATGGTTTCGGCTTGATCCTCGATGAGCATGGTTGTGCCCCTGTGCTGTCGGAGGAGGGTGTTGCAGGTTTTGAGAACTCATGAAGCAATGTTGGCCCGCGTATCCCGGACACGTCAACAACTATCGGACGCTCCCCTAGGGCCGGCGCAAAGCTTCACCAGAGCTGCCACGCTGGTCTGCGCTGCCGCCAGCGGGGGGCAAACGCGCTAGCGGACGGACCTCCTCCTGATGGCACATCTGCGAAGTAGGTCGAATGTCTGCTGAAGCGGGACGACGCAGACGTTCCCAAGACACCTGCATTTTTCTTGGGTGACCCTGAACTCCAATAACATTCCAACCGGATTACTCAGCGGGGACGGGACAGTGTGGGGTTCAAAAAGGACCCAGCCTCGATCCTAGAGATCGCGGACGACGCCTTGTAGGGGTCAGCGCAAGAGTGCGCCGGGAGACCGGCAAGGAGTAGATGGTGCAAGTCCAATCGCAATGAAGGAGTAGCGATCCACATTGGCCCCGAGTCATGCGCGGACGGTCGTGAGGCCGCCCGTGAAGCGTTGACAGGGGAGCATGTAGGCCAGCCATTGAGCCGCGAAAGTGACGCTTCTCGGGTGCCGACGTTCTTCTGGTATGCGGAAGGCAACATGAGCCGGCGCGACAGCGCGAGGGCCGGCTCGACCCGACGTGGTCAGAGACCCTGGCATGCATGGACGCTCCTTGCACGGGAACCGGGAGGCCTCGGGATTGGCCAGCGTGGCATGCCACGGCTGGTCCGCATCGGGAAGGCGAGGAGCCGAAGCCGATGATGAACGATCCCGAGGAGTCAGATCCTGCCATAGTAGCCATGAACCTTGTGAACAAAGCTGGGTCACCAGCGGCGGAGCAAGGGGAGCCAAGGGCAGGAACCAAGGGGAAGGCGGATCAGCACAGCACATGCCGGGCTCAGGACCGGGAAAGTGTGTCCCATGCGCTGGACCGCATACGGCAAGCCGCAAGGCACAGAAAGAGGGAGAAGTTCACGGCGCTCTTCCATCACATCAACCCGGAAGCCCTCAGAATGGCGTTCTATGCCCTCAAGCGAGAGGCCGCTCCCGGGGTGGATGGGATGACCTGGCGAACTTATGAGGCAGATCTTGATCGCAAGATTGCGGATCTGCACGACCGGGTTCACCGAGGGGCGTATCGCCCGCTGCCCTCGCGGCGACGGTATATTCCGAAGCCGGATGGACGGCAGCGCCCGCTGGCCGTTGCGATGCAGGCTTCATAATGCACCTCATGCAGTAAGCGTTGGGGATGTCGGATGAAGGTGTCCTGATTTGGCAATCCAGGTCCGGAGGCGTTGGTCCAAGGCGGCATCGATCGTGATCGCGTACGGGCCTTTCGGCCTGCTTCGCGTAGGGGAGATAATACCGCGTGCGATCCAATAATGAACGACCCAGAGGCTAACGCCATAGCGTTCCCCCACTTGGCACACGCTGAGGCTGCCGGCCGGCGGTTTGGGCGCAGAAATCCGGTGCTTGTAGCGGATCCATCTTATGGCGCCGACCGTGAAGGGCTTGCCTGTCGCACTGCGCTGACCCTCCGCGCGCAACAGGGCGACAATGTCACCGTCAAGGTGATCGATTGACAGCTCGCGAATGCGCGCGACAAAGGCCTCGGGATACCGGATTGCCTCAGCCCGGTTCTGTGGCAGCCGGAGTGGCAGGACTTCCGTCTCGCCCCCTTGCCAGCTAACGTGCAATCTGACGATCTTCGGCTCCGGTCCCCGCGTCACGGTGATGTCGCGCACTAGCAGGCGCAGGATGCGCTTGCGGTCCCGTGACGTCGTGGTTGGCGCCGACCACAGGCGAGGAAAGTTCTGGGCCAGCGCGAGTATATGGCGCTTTTGCTCGGCGGTGACGGCGTGCATCGTCTCGTGTTCAAAGGCCGTGAGTTCGGCTTCGAGATCATGCAGGCGCTGCAGGGCGTCGTTCCAACGTGTTTCGAGCGTCGCGGCGATCAGCCGGTTGGCGGGATCGACAGCTTCGTAGCGCCGCTCCGCAAGCTCGGCCTCGTAGCGCGCCCGCTCGATCCGCATCCGCCACTGCGCGCCGACCTCGCGATCCCGTTCTTCCAGGTTCGTCAGCGCTTTGAGGGCGAGCTCGATCGTTACCGGCGTGATGGCGCTGACCAAGCGATCGGTGATGGCTTGATCGAGCGGCGCTGACGGGACACTGAGGCAAGCGCGGGGTGCCAAAGCCTCGCGGTGCTTCCACACACATTGATAAATCGGGTAGATGCCGCCATTGCCAGTATATCGGACGCTGAGACGGCGACCGCACACGCCGCAGAGGAGCAAACCTTGCAGGAGGCACAGGCCTTCGCGCACGGGACCAGGAAGCTCTTCGCCATTGGTGCGATTGGCCGCCAGACGCTCCCGGTTGACGACGAACCGGTCGGCGGAGATATAGCCCTCGTGATGATCGGGGATCACGATGCGCCAGGCGTCCTGCGGCATCAAGCGCGACCGCGAGCGGATCTCCCCGGAGGGCTCGACCTCTTTCGACGATTGGTATCGCCCGAAGACATACATGCCGGCATAGGATGGATTGGCCAGGACGCCGAGCACCCGCGAATGGGTCAGCCGGCCCCAGATCAGGTTGCCATCCCAGGCGCCGCCATACGCCCGGCGTGGGAAGCGCAATCCGAGTTCGTTAAAGCGTTGGACGACGCCAAAGGCCGTGCTCTCGCGGGCGAACAGATCAAACACCATGCGCACGGCACCCCTGACTTCCTGGTCGGGGTCGATCACAATCTGATCACCGTCCCAAACCAGCCCGACCGGCAAGGCGAAGCGCAGCTCACCCTTGGCAGCCTTGTTGAGTTTACCGCCGTGGAGGCGCGCGCGGATGATGTGCAATTCCGCCTGGGCGAAGGTCCCCTTCATGCCGAGGACGAGGGAGTCGTTGAACTCGGCCGGATCGTAGCAGCCATCCTCGTCGATCACGAGGGTGTTCGTGATGGCGCACAGCTCGAGCAGGCGGTGCCAGTCCTGGTTCGAGCGGGCCAGCCGGGGTGCTTCCAAGGAGAAGATGGCCCCGACCTGGCCCATCGCCACATCGCCGACCAGGACCTTGAAGTCCTCCCGGTTCGTCATCGTGGCACCGGATTGACCAAGATCGCGGTCGAGAACCCGGATCTGCTCCGGCCGCCACCCGAGCGACGTTGCCTGGGCCATTAGATTGTACTGGCGCTCCGTGCTCTCCTGATGGAGGCGGACTTGCCCCATCGTTGACTGCCGAATGTAGATGCAAGCCTGCCGCGACAAGTGTCGTGTGGCGATCTTCGCACTCATGATCATCGGGCCCCTCCCAGTCGGAGAGCGGGGCCGCGGCGAGATAAGACACGACCATATCGGCCACGATGGCGCCCGCCTTGGCGAAGTCGAGGGCGACGAGAGCCGGATCCATGGCGGTCTATCCAATCTCTTCGCGTCGACGCAACAGTTCTGCGTTGATCGCTCCAATCTCGTCGAGCGCGTCGCGCAGCTTGCGGAAATTGGCGATCAATTGCGCGGCATGCGGATAAGCGTTGTTGGGAACGTAGTCCCTTCGGGGGCGACCGCCGGGCTGAGGGATGGACAAATATCGCTTCGGACCGTGACCTGGTCCGTTCATGCAGTGGCAGTTTGGGCGCCCACAGCGTTTGTAGGTCTCGATCAGCGAGCCTCGCAGCACCTGCTCGATGGGCGGCAAGCCGCGCGCGAGCTTGTGGCGGCGTTTGCGCAATGCCGCTGATGAAAGGTGTTGAATGTCCATCGGACCGACTCACCTGTCTGTCCGAGCGAATCAAAAGATGGGTCATCGGTCAACCTCGGATTGGTCGTGTGCGAGAGCGTCGATCAGCTCGGCCAGTGCGACGAGGCCGAACGCATCGATCAGCAAGGGAATGTTCGTGGCGGAGGCTTGCGCCTCTGGCCGTGCCCAGTCGGTCCAGTCCCGCGGCATGGCAAACGAGCCGAGGTCGGCGTGGCGCAGGCTCAATGTCTCAACGCCCGAGACGCGGCGGACCTTCAGAACGACAAACCGCTGTCCGCGCAGCGGATGGAACGGGTGGATGACCTCAGCCGATCCCAAAGGTTGGTTGGATCCAGGTGCAGTTCGCTGGGGGTGTGGCGGCCCTTGAAGACAAGCTTGTCCAGAGGGCGACCGCAGCAGTGCTGAACCAGATCTACGAGGAAGACTTCGTCGGCTTCAGCTATGGCTTCCGGCCCGGAGGCGGCCAGCACGATGCGCTGGACGCCCTCCATGTCGGGATCGAGCCGCGGAAAGTGAGCTTCATCCTGGACGCCGACATCGCGGGATTTTTCGACACGGTGGACCAGACATGGCTCCTCCGTTTCGTGGAGCACCGCATCGGCGATCCGCGCATCATCCGCCTGATCCGCAAATGGCTCACGGCGGGTGTTCTGGAGGACGGGGTCGTTCAGGTCAGTGACAGGGGTACAGGTCAGGGCTCGGTGATCTCACCGCTCCTGGCCAATATCTACCTGCATTATGTGTTCGACCTCTGGGCCGAACGCTGGCGACGGCGGGAGGCCACTGGCGACATGATCATCGTGCGCTATGCCGACGCTATTGTGGTGGGCTTCCACCATGAGGCCGACGGCCAGCGCTTCCTGAGCATGATGCGAGACCGGCTGCAGGAGTTCGCGTTGCAGCTCCATCCGGACAAGACCCGACTGATCGAGTTTGGCCGCTATGCGGCTCAGACCCGTCACAAGAAGGGGCTTGCCAAACCGGAGACGTTCAACTTCCTCGGCTTCACCCACATCTGCGGGAGGACCCGGCTGGGCCGGTTCCAAATCCTCCGGAAGAGCCGGAGGGACCGCAGGGTGGCAAAGCTGAAGGAGATCAAGAACGAGTTGCGACGGCGCATGTATTGGACCATCCCCGAGCAGGGACGATGGCTGAAGCAGGTGCTCACTGGCTACTATGCGTATCACGCCGTGCCGACCAACTATCGGTCGCTCGGTGCCTTTCGTGACCACATCATCCGGCTCTGGGCCCAGACGCTTCGGCGGCGAAGCCAGCGCCATCGCTTGATGTGTGAACGAATGATCCGGCTGGCCAATGACTGGCTCCCGCGACCGCGCATCCTTCATCCCCGGCCGCGCATCCGCTTTGCCGTCAAACACCCGAGGTAAGAGCCGGATGCGGGAATTCCGCTCGTCCGGATCTGTGCGGGGGGTGCCCAGCAATGGGCATCCCTACCGCGATACAGTTCCCAATGACACGACGGCATTATCAACCAAACGCAGCTTTTCCTTTGCAGCTAAGCTTTTGCGTGCGATTCTGATCCCATGATCGAGGCCGGATCAGGAGGTCAGCATGCAGCTGTCTGTCGGCGAGACACTGAGTAGGGTCACTACAGTGTCGGACATGATCCGAGCCTTCCAGGATGAGGATCATTGCCGGCGGTTGCTTGAGGCGATGGTGTGGCCGAACGGGCGGATTTGCCCGGCCTGCGGCTATCGCCGCTCCATTGCTTTAATGGGCCGGGAGAACGGGAGGCGGGCCCGACCCAGGCTCTATCAATGCTCGAGCGGCACCTGCCGCTATCAGTTCACCGTCACCACCCGCACGCCGCTGCATGCAACGAAGCTGCCCCTACGGACCTGGCTATCGGGCCTCTGGCTGATGCTGCAGTCGGACAAGGGCATCTCCTCAATCCGCTTGGCGGAGGCGCTCGGCGTCAGCCAGCCGACGGCTTGGCGAATGGGGCATGCCCTGCGCCTGATGGTCGGACGCGAGCAGGCCCTTGATGGTGTGGTTGAGATCGACAGCCTCTACGTCGGCGGCAAACCGCGGCGGGATCGGAACTATTCTCCACCCGGGCGTGGACGCAAAGGTGAGCCGAAGACATTGAAAACACCGGCGCTTGTGGCCGTGCAGCGGCCGCCGGATGTTAGTGTTGGGGCGCCGTCTGGGGAGGTTCGGGCGGCTGTGATTGAGGATCTGTCGGAGTCCGAGGCTGACCGGGTTCTCACGGAAGCCGTCGAGCCCAATGCTCATCTAATGAGCGATGAATGGAAAGCGTTTGTCTCTCTGGGCAGCGCCTTTGCGGCCCATGACACTGTCCACCATAAGGCCCGCGAGTATGCCCGCGGGCCGGTGCACATCAACTCGGCGGAAGGCTTCAACGATCGCATCCGCCGCACCGTCTCAGGTGTGTTCCACCACATCAGCCCACATCTCGCAGATCTGTACTTCAATGAGATCGGCTTTCGCTGGTCACAGCGGGTGGTCACAGGCCAGGCGCCGCGAAGAACGCGCAAAGGACGGCCAGTAACCAAGACCTTGTGGGCGCGCATACCGCCAGCATTGCAGCTCCCAGCCGTGTTCCGCTCAGCCGTGGGACGCGAGATGCGCCGAACCAAGGCCGGCGGGATCGACCTTCTCTCGAAAGTAGCTGCGTTTGGTTGATAATGCCGACGTATCGTTGGACACAGATCTTGCGCTGGCCCCAGAAAGCTGCCGCATCGGCGGCATCATAGACGACCCGTTGAGACCATTCGCCTATCAGGGCAACCCAGTTGGCACGGTGATGATGAGATGATGTGAAGCCAAGCGGATATGGACCGCCGGAACTGGCAAACCCGTGGCATCGTCTTGCGTCATCCAAGCGCGATAAGTTGAGAGGGACCAGATTCCAGCGCAAAACATCAGGGCCAGCGGTCATGAAGTACCGCGTTCAAAGGCCGGAGACATGACCGCACCCGCCCCGCTAGGCCCAAGCATCATCAACAATCACATTGCCAAACGGGCGCCATCCAGACATGACGGTGCCGTATTATCATATCCGGAGCGTCATCGGCTGAACTCGTCCTCCACCCAAGCGTGAATTCCTCGAGCTGCGCGAGGAGCTTCATGGCCTCTTCGCTGCGGCCAATCCTGCCGCCAAGATCAAACGCCGAAAAGCGTACTGGCCATGAAGCCTCAATGACGATCTTGGCCTGCCAAGGCAATGATCTGCTGCAACAGCACAGAAGTATCGTTTTTGCGATAACTGATGATGACCGGACTGGAGAACGTCTCATCGAGGTCGAGGAACTCAACATCGTCGCGGCCAAAACGCCGGACCGAGCCCGGAACGACGCAAATCCCGACCCCAGAAGCGACCAGGCCAAGCGCGGTCTGCACGTCCCGGACCTCCATGCCGATGCGCGGCCTAACCCCGGCCTCGCGATAGAACGATAGGACCTGATCGACATAGCTCGGTCGGGGTGCCTTCGGATACAGGATCAGCGGCTCCGCCTCGAGATCGACCAGCTTTGGCTTCCTGCTCCTCGTCAGCAGCGCATGGGTCGAACTGACCGCCACACATAATCCTTCCTCGCGCAGCACTCGGCGCACCAGGGCGTCATCATCGAAGCGCAGACGCCCGAAGCCGACATCGATGCGACCGTCCTTCAACGCAGAAATCTGCTCTAGCGTCGTCATCTCGAGGAGTTGCACCTCCACATCCGGCACCAGAATGCGAAAATCGCGGATCAACTCGGGAAGCGTGTCGTAGAGCGTCGAGGCGACGAAACCAATGTTGAACTGTAACACCATGCGCTTGCCGATGCGCGTGGTCATGGCGCTCATCTCTTCGACGCGTTGCAGCACCTGCAGCGCCTGGTCGAAGAGATAGCGCCCGGCCTCTGTCATCGTGATCGGCCGGCCACGATCGAGCAATAGCACGCCAAGCTCCTCCTCCAACTGCTGAATTTGCCGGCTGAGCGGCGGCTGGGCGATATGGAGCTTCTCGGCTGCGCGGCTGAACGAGCCTTCGGCGGCCACGGTCGTAAAATAGCGCAGATGACGTAGATCCATCGCTGCTTGCTCCTCCCAATCCCCAATTACGCGGGCGGCTGCATCCCGGAGACCACCGTCATGACGGTTGCCGCATGCTCCGAGGCGAATGCCCCAGATCCCACATTGTGTGAGCGCAGGCGTGGCCCTTCCATACCGTATGGGTATTAATTTACACCAAAACGATCCTGTCCAGCAGCGTCGTGGAGACCTAGCCTACAAGCAGGGAAAAAGCGTTCGCGCAGGAGGATTGAGCTCTGCAGCGGACTTGAACTGGCCATGAGAGCCGTCGGAGTGCCATGTCTGACATCGAACCGTTGGGATCCGCGCTAACACGGCTTCCGGAAAGTGCGTCGCCAGCCCTGCTCGTGCGTCGCGGCCGAAGAGTAGGGATCTGATCATGCCTTATGTCGAGAGCAAATCGGGCGTGCGCCTCTTCTATACGGTCACCGGCCCCGGCAGCGCACCTGCGATCGTCTTCTCCAATTCGCTCGGTACTACGCATCGGATGTGGGACGCCATCGTCGGCGAACTTTCTGCGGAATATTGTTGCGTGCTTTACGACACGCGCGGCCATGGCGGCTCGAACCGCGGCCCCGCACCTTTCGAGATCGCCGATCTTGCCGATGATCTCGCTGCGCTGCTTGACCACCTCGATTTGGCGCCCGCCCATGTCGCCGGCCTCTCGCTGGGTGGGATGACCGGCCAGGCCTTCGCCATGCGGTACCCCGCGCGCCTCGCCGGCCTCACCCTTATGGCGACGACGGCTCACATGCCGACGCGTGAGGCCTGGGAGGAGCGTGCTGGGCTGGTGCGGCGCGAAGGCACTCGGGCCATCCTTGCGGCCACGATGCAGAGATGGTTCACCACAGGCTTCCGCGACAATCATCCCAGGGCCGCCGAAGCGGTGGCCGAGGAGTTCGCCGCCATCGACCGGGACGGCTACGCAGCCTGCTGCGAGGCGATCGGCCGCATGGATCTGCGCCCTCTGCTGCATCGGGTGAGTGCTCCGACGACCGTGATCGCCGGCCGCGAGGATCCCGCGACGCCCGTCGAGATGGCGGAGGCCCTACGGGCAGGCATCGCCGGCTCACGCCTCGTCGTGCTCACGCCTGCCGCTCACTTGCTCGCCATCGAGCAGGCCGAGCAGGTCACGGCCGAGCTGCGCCGCGACCTCTCCGTTTCATTCCCGCAAAAATCACAATCCTAAGGAGCGCCCATGTCCATCCCACCAACCACGACACAAGACATCAAGGCTATCATTGACGACGGTTTGATGACCGGCCGCCGCTGGGCGGTCGTCGCGCTCTGCTTCGTTATCGCCCTGCTCGACGGCTTCGACACCCAGTCCATAGCCTTCATCGGACCCGCGATCGCGCAGGATTTCGGCATGAAGCCGGCGGACATGACCTGGGTCATCACCGCAAGCACCATCGGCATGACGCTCGGTGCGATCGGCCTCGGCAGCTTCGGTGATCGCTATGGCCGTCGCAAGGCGATCCTGATCGCGCTTTTCCTGTTTGGCGTGTTCTCCCTCATGGGCGCCTACGCCACCTCGCCGACGCAGATTATCATTTTGCGTTTCCTCATTGGCCTCGGAATGGGTGGGGCGACGCCCTCGCTCCTGGCGCTGACGGGCGAATACAGCCCCGCCTCCAAGCGTGGCATGATGATCACCGGCGTGCTGCTCGGCCTGCCTGCCGGCGCCATGCTCGGCGGCCTGATCGCCGCGAGCTGGCTGCCGGTCATGGGATGGCGCGGCATCTTCCTGCTCGGCGGCGTCCTGCCTCTCGCGCTGATGGTCGTCACCTATTTCCTGCTGCCGGAATCGCCTGCCTATCTTGTCTCGCGCAAGCAGAACGACAGCCAGGACAAGGCGCGCCGCCTGCTTCGCCAGATGACCGGCCGGTCGATCCCCGACCATGTGCGCCTCGTCAGCGCCGGCAAGGTAGCGCACGGCGGGTCCATCGCCGGCTTGTTCGAGCCCAGCTACCGCGGCGCCACCATCGCGATCTCCGCCATCTACCTGTTCAACTGGGTCGCCTGGTTTCTGCTGCTGCAGTGGCTGCCGACCGCGCTCACCACGCTCGGGCTGGAGAAGGCCCAGGCCGCCTATGGCACCGTGGTCGTCAATGCCGCCTTTATCATCATGGCGCTGCCGCTTTCGTCCTTCCTGCCGAAGGTCGACCCGCGCAAGCTCCTCCTCGGTATGTTCGCCGTCGGGATCGCAGTCGCACTCGGGCTGGGCTTCGCAGGCGACCGCTGGCCGCTGGTCTTCTCTCTTATCGCCCTTGCCGGTTTCGGGATCGGCGGCCAGCAACTCGTGCTGAACTATCTGATCTCGAACGCTTACCCGACCCAGCTGCGCGCAACAGCCACGGGCTGGGGTATCGGCGTCGGTCGCTCGGGAGCTATCATCGGCTCCGCAGTTGGGGGAACGCTCCTTTCCGGCGCGGGGCCGTCCGGCTACTTCATGACCCTCGCCATTCCGCTTGCGGTTGCGGCGCTGGCCACGTTGATGGTTCGGAACACGACCGCCGCCGCTCCGGCGTCGAGCCTGCCCACGACCGCCGTCCCCGCCACCCGATGAGGCACATGCCGCTCGGCATCGGCGAAGCGGCGACAGCAATCAGGCACGCGACCTCCGAGAGGCCGGCCGCGTGCTTTTTTCGTGGCCGAAACAGCCGATCGCGAGCGGATCGCCAGGGCCTTCGGCAGCGCACCTGGCCGGGTGCGCCTGCCTGCGCGGCCCCGCAGACTTCATACCCTCCGGGTATAAAAATACACTCAATTGATCCTGTCCTTCCAGGATCGCACACCTTAATTTTTCTCTCAGTCAATACGGAAGCGAAACGTGTCCAAAGATCCGAGTGTCCAAAAAGTCGAGACGATTCTGGTCGATCTCCCGACTATTCGCCCACACCAGCTGGCGATGACGACCATGCATCAGCAGACACTGATGATCGTGCGGCTGCACATGTCCGATGGCATCGTCGGAACTGGCGAGGGCACCACGATCGGCGGCCTTGCCTATGGCCCCGAGAGCCCGGAAGGCATGAAGCTCGCGATCGATACCTATTTCGCGCCAATCCTGCTTGCCAGTGTACCGAGCCGCGTCGCCAAGACGATGGCCACCATAGCCAGTTCGATCCAGGGCAACCATTTCGCCAAATGCGCCGTCGAGACAGCCCTGCTCGATGCGCTGGGACAACGCGTCGGCCTGCCGATTTCTGAACTGCTCGGCGGTCGCCAGCATGATCGGCTGCCCGTGGCCTGGACCCTGGCCAGCGGTGACACTGCACGCGACATCAACGAAGCCGAGGAGATGTTGGCGCGCCGCCGTCACAACATCTTCAAACTGAAGATCGGCAAGGGCGACCCCGCCACGAATGTCGCGCATGTCGCTGAGATCAAGCGCGTGCTCGGCGATCGCGCCTCGGTGCGGGTCGACATCAACCAAGCCTGGTCGGAAGCGACCGCCTCCGCGATGCTGCCGGCCCTGGCGGCTGCGGGTGTCGAGCTGATCGAACAGCCGGTTGCGCGGCTCAATCTCGGCGCGCTGGCCCGGCTGGCCCGCGAGACGCCGGTTGCGATCATGGCGGACGAGGCTCTAAACGGTCCGGAAACCGCATTTGCCATCGCCGCCCAGGCTGGCGCTGACGTGTTCGCGCTGAAGATCGAACAGTCGGGCGGGCTTCTCGCTGCGGCCAAGGTGGCCGCGATCGCTGAGGCAGCCGGTATCGGACTCTACGGCGGGACGATGCTCGAAAGCGGCATCGGCACCGCCGCCTCGGCCCATCTCTTCTCAACCATCGGCAAGCTGGATTGGGGCACGGAGCTGTTCGGGCCCCTACTGCTGACCGAGGAAGTTCTCGAAACGCCGCTCGACTATGCCGACTTCGGCCTCGCCGTACCGACGGCGCCAGGCCTTGGTGTGATGCTATCCGAGGCGCAACTGAACCGCTTCCGGCGCGACCGCGCCGAACGTTCGCTCCATGTGCTGCCGCGCGCCAAGATGGGATCGTGAAGCGATGCTGTTCCAAGTCGAAATGAATTTGCAGATCCCACACGACCTACCGGCCGAGACGGCGAAGGCGTTGAAGGCGGCCGAACGCCAGCGCGCGCAGGAGCTGCAGCGGGCCGGCCTCTGGCGGCATCTCTGGCGTCATGCGGGGCGCTATGCGAACACCAGTATCTTCGATGTCGAGAGCTCGCAGGCCCTGCACGACATTCTCTCCGAGTTGCCCCTGTTTCCATTCATGGACGTCAAGGTCACGGCACTTTGCCGCCACCCGTCGTCCGTGCATGACGACGACCGCTGACCGAGGTCGCGGCCATTCCCGAATGACTGCCAATCACCAAAGAAGGAGGAAACTACATGCCTACCAACCTGATCTCCGACGAGGCCAAGAAGGATCTCGCCGCCCGCGCGGCCGGAATGGACAATGACAAGGGCGACGAGCGCGTCAAGGCCGTCACGGTCCAGCTGCTCTACCGGATCATGCAGGTGATCGACGAGTGCGATGTCACGATGGACGAGTTCTGGGCGTCCGTCGCCTTCATCGGCCAGGCGGCGAAGAATGACGAACTCGGCCTGCTCGTCCCCGGTATCGCGCTCGAGCATTTCCTCGACCTGCGTCTCGACGAGGCCGAAAAGCTTGCTGGTCTCAAGGGTGGCACCCTGCGTACCATCGAAGGGCCGCTCTATGTGCCCGGCGCGCCGCTGTGCAAGGGCGAGGCCCGCATGGATGACGGCACCGATCCCGGCGAAATCTTCATCATCGAAGGTCAGGTTTCGGATGAGGATGGCAACCCGATTGCCGGCGCAATCGTCGACATCTGGCACGCCAATTCGAAAGGCGGCTATTCCTTCATCGATGGCGAGCAGGCGCCCTACAACCTGCGCCGCCGCATCGAAACGGATGAGCGGGGCCGCTATCGCGCCCGCACGATTGTGCCGAACGGTTATGGCTGCCCGCCCGAAAGCGCGACGCGCCAGCTGATGACCGCGCTCGGCCGGCATGCGGAACGCCCGGCGCATGTCCACTACTTCATTTCGGCACCGGGCTACCGCCAGCTGACGACGCAGTTCAACTTCACGGGCGACAAATACCTGTATACGGACTTCGCCTTCGGTACACGGGATGAACTCGTCGTCACACTGGACCGCGTCGTTGACGGCGATGCGATCCGCAATGCGGGGCTGAACCGTCCGTTCGCCCGCGCAACCTTCGACGTCGTGTTGACGAAGGAGCGCGAGGGCGTGCCCCAGACGGCGGTCAATCGCGCCCACGTCACCGCCGGCTGACGGCTTGCTTGCTGCGCCAGACCACGGCGCTCCGTCGCAGGCTGCGACGGAAAATGTTATCGGCGCAAGGGCGATTTCTTTGTACCGCGCGGTTAGCGATTGTAGAGCCCAAGAACGAACGGCTCGGCGCGGCGGGCCTTTGCTGCCCGCATGACTGAATACGGCGCCGAACCGTCCAACCTCCGCCTTCACGGCAGAATTATCCCGGAGATCAAGCCATGCCGCAGCAACCCACGCGCAGCCGCCGGTTCGAAGGACGTAACCTCGTTGTCACAGGTGCGGCACAGGGCGTCGGCAAACAGGTGGCGCTGGATGCGGCCGCCGAGGGAGCCAGCCTGACGATTGTCGACCGCTCGGCCGTCGTGCAGGACGTCGCGCAGGAGATCACCTCGGCTCACGGGCCTGGACGCGTCATCGCGCTGGAGGAAGATCTCGAGACCTTCGCCGGGAACGAGAAGGTGATGGCGCGCGCGAAAGATAGCTTCGGCTCTATCGACGTGCTGGTAACCAATGTAGGCGGCGCGATCTGGATGCGGCCCTTCCAGGAATTCGACGAACGCCAGATCGTCGCGGAGATCAACCGTTCACTTTTTCCGACGCTGTGGGGGTGTCGGGCGGTGCTGCCCTATATGCTGGAACAGAAGCGAGGCGCGATCGTCAACGTCTCCTCGGTCGCGACGAAGGGGATCAACCGCATTCCCTATTCGGCGGCCAAGGGCGGCGTGAACGCGCTCACGGCCTCGCTCGCCTTCGAACTCGCGGGGACGAACATCCGGGTCAACGCCGTGGCACCGGGTGGCGTGGATGCTCCGCCCCGCCGGATTCCGCGGGGAACCGACCCGCTGACCGAGGCGGACAAGCAGTGGATGCAGGAGGTCGTCGACCAGACCCTGCGTGCCTCGCATCTCGGCCGCTACGGCCAGTTGAACGAGATCGCGGCCGCCATCCTGTTCCTGGCTTCGGACGATGCGTCCTACATCAACGGAACAGTGCTTCCGGCCGGCGGCGGAGACCAGGGATGACAGGCGCCATGACCACTCGTCCTGTTGTGGTGGCGGTCGCCATCACCGGCTCCGTGCCGCGAAAGAAGGACAATCCGAACCTGCCCGTTCTGCCGTCCGAGCAGATCGCCTCGACCCGCGCTGCGTTCGAGGCCGGCGCCAGCCTCGTGCACATCCATGTCCGTCATGACGACGAGACCCCCTCGTCCGATCCGGACCGCTTCGCGCAGGTGCAGGCCGGCATTCGCGAGGTCTGTCCGGGCATGATCATCCAGTTCTCGACCGGAGGTCGTGGACGGGATCCGGCGGCGCGCGGCCTGAGCCTCGTACATCGCCCCGACATGGCCTCGCTCTCGACAGGCTCAGTGAACTTTCCGACGATCGTGTACGAGAATCCGACGAGCCTGGTGAACGATCTCGCTGCGCGGATGCGGGAGCATCGGATCGCCCCGGAGATCGAGATCTTTGACCTTTCCCATATTCATGCCGCACGCCGCCTCATCGACGAGGGGATGATCGGACCAAGTCCGCACATTCAGTTTGTGATGGGTGTCAAGAATGCGATGCCGGCAGACGAAGTGCTGCTCGACGTCCTGCTAGCCGAAACGAGGCGGGTCATTCCCGGCGCGACGTGGACGGCCGCTGGCATCGGGCGCGAACAGATGCGGGTCATGGAGTGGGCGCTCGTCCGGGGCGCGGATGCCATTCGCACGGGGATGGAGGATAACATCCGTGTCAACAGGGACCGGCTGACGACCGGCAATGCGGAACTGGTCGGCCTGGCGGTCGAGGTGATCGGCCGCCACGGCTGTCGGCCCGCCACTCCCGCCGAGGCTCGCGCCATCCTGAACCTCACTCCCGTTTGAAGCGGAGTGACGCTCAGGGCTATCTCAAACTGTCGAACGGCTGCGCCCTCACGGGTCACCTCACAACTACAAGCGCCACGGCACGAGCACGCTGTTTGCCGCTTTCAAGATCGCCAATCGCGCGGGGACGGCCCGCATCTGGCCGATCATCACCCTGCACGTCGAGCAAGAATCCATGGAGAGGATCACCCATGAACAAGGTATATGTTGATGCGCGGGCAGCGCTGGCTGGCGCGGTCAAGGATGGCATGACCATCATGGCCGGGGGCTTCGGCCTCTGCGGCATTCCGGAGGCGCTGATCGAGGCGATTCGTGATTCGGGGGCGAAGGACCTGACCTTCATCTCCAACAATGCGGGCGTCGACGGCGTCGGCCTCGGCCGGCTCCTGGAAACCCGCCAGATCCGCAAGATGATCTCGTCCTATGTGGGCGAGAACAAGCTCTTCGCCCAGCAGTACCTCTCCGGCGAGCTGGAGCTGGAATTCAACCCGCAGGGCACGCTCGCCGAGCGCATCCGCGCCGGCGGCGCGGGTATCCCGGCCTTCTACACCAAGACCGGCGTCGGCACCCTGATTGCCGAGGGCAAGGAAGTGCGCGAGTTCAACGGCGAGAAATACGTCATGGAGACGGGGCTGTTTGCCGACATCTCTATCGTCCATGCCTTCAAGGGCGACACGGAAGGCAACCTTGTCTACCGCAAGACCGCCCGCAACTTTAACCCGATGATGGCGACCGCCTCGCGGATGACCATCGCCGAGGTCGAGCATCAGGTGCCGGCCGGCGAGATCGATCCGGACTGCATTCATACTCCGGGCATTTTCGTCAAGCGCATGGTGCATGTGCCGAACCCAGTCAAACACATCGAGCAACGCACGACCCGCAAGCGCGCCGAGGCCGCCACCGCGGGCGCAGGGGAGGAAATCTGATGGCCTGGACCCGTGACCAGATGGCCGCGCGCGCGGCCAAGGAGTTGCGCGACGGCTTTTACGTGAATCTCGGCATCGGCATTCCGACGCTGGTGTCCAACTTCATCCCCAAGGGCATGCGCGTGCAGCTGCAGTCGGAGAACGGCATGCTCGGCATGGGTCCATTCCCGTATGAGGGCGAGGAGGATGCCGACCTGATCAATGCCGGCAAGCAGACGATCACCGAGCTGCCGACGACGAGCTATTTCTCGTCCGCCGACTCTTTCGGCATGATCCGCGGCGGGCATATCGACCTGTCGATCTTAGGAGCCATGCAGGTGGCCGAGAACGGCGACCTCGCCAACTGGATGATCCCGGGCAAGATGGTGAAGGGCATGGGCGGCGCCATGGACCTGGTGGCGGGCGTGAAGCGCGTCGTCGTCGTGATGGAGCACGTGGCCAAGGCCAAGGATGGCTCCGAGGATCCCAAGCTCCTGAAGGCGTGCAATCTGCCGCTGACGGGGACCGGCGTCGTCGACCTGGTGATCACAGATCTCGGCGTCTTCTCCATCGACAAGAAGGGCGGCACCGGCATGACCCTGATCGAACTCGCTGACGGCGTCAGCGTGGACGAGATCAGGGCCAAGACCCAGGCCACGTGCAAGGTCGCCCTCGGCGGCACAGCCGCCAGCTGAACTCAATGGCCTGCCGCAAGGAGGAGCCCTTTCGGTCCAACCAAGGTCGTCACCTGATCACGACTACGGGAAAGTCCTGCGCCGCCGATCATCGAAAGGAGATTCCTAAGCGGCCGGAAAGACTCAATCCGGCGGCGTGAGACGCCGGATCGAATGTCCTGAGATCCAAAGCGATCCGCCGCCGAAGCGAATGGCGTCTCCCCATCCCGTGCCTTGGAAGATCGCGGCAACCGTATTAGTCTTCGGATCGATCTGGATGAGCGGCGTATCCTTCAGGGTCAGCCAGACATAGCCTCCGCCCGTGGCGATGTCCCCGCCCCGTCCCGAGAGACCTGTCTCGATGGTGGCGATCACCTGGCCGGACGCTGGATCAATCCGCTGTACCGAGTTGTCGCCCTGATTGTGAACCCAGATGGAGCCTTCGCCCGCTGTCAGGAACCGTGGACCCGGACGAAGGGGGATCGTCCGGACGAGGGCGTTCGCCCTTGCATCGAACTTGTACAGCTCGCCGCGCTCGAATCCCGTCACCCAGACGAAGCCATTGTCGACGATGGCCGCGGGTGCCAAGCCCGGCAACTTGATGGCCGCCTCCTCCGTCCCGGTCATGGCGTTGAAACGGGTCAGGACATTGCCCCGCGCCGTGATCCAGACCGATCCCTCACCGACGCCAATGCTTCCCTCGGTGCCGCTGAAGTGGACCGGGATCGTCAGCACGACCTTTTTCTCGACCGGGTCGAACTTGAAGATCTGTTCCCTGCCCGAATTCGGGATCCAAACCGCGCCTTCGCCAACGGCCAGGCCTCGCACGCTTGCCGTCGCCTCCTCGATCAGATTGTCTTCGGCTTGATCGGTCTTGCCATCGACCCGAACGAGGGCCGGGCCCACCACCTGTCGCTCGCCGTTCACCAGCACCGTCGTCACGGCGGTCATCATCCAGAGGGCGTCGAAGCCCCAGGCCACGAAGTCGCCCGTGCGTTTCACCTCCGCCGTCACGGGCAATTCATCGATTGACCGTTCCCTGGCTCCTTGCCTGGCTTGCAAGGCGGCTGGTCCGGCGGAGCAAAAGGCAAGGAGCATTGCGACCGCGCAGGGCCACCTCATATCTGCCTCCCGGGCCGGCAGAGAAACCGCAACGCCTGTTTTCCACGGCTTCAAACAATAGCGCCACCTGGTGCCTTTTGCTACCGAATGCCGGTCGGCTCGCACCTCGGGGCCGACCACGACGGCGAACTGTTTCGGCTCAACCTCAGCGCCGAGGTTTGATTGTGGAGCTTGGCAGCCGCACAGGCCTCGCAGGCTGGTACAGCTTGTTCGGATCGGGACGGTCATAGGTGCCGGGGAGTACCTTCCCGACGCGGAGGCGAACTTTGCTGTAGCACTCGCAGGCGGCTTGCTCGAGGGCAAGGCGGTCGGTCACGACGATGCCGCCACGGCGTTGTGCGATCAGGCCGGCGGCTTGAAGGGCGCCCAGGACGGTGCTGACTGTCGAGCGCTGGACCCCGAGCATCTCGGCCAGCGTCTCATGGGTCAGGGGCAGGGTGTCCCGGTCTATCCGGTCATGAGTGTTGAGAAGCCAGCGGCAGCACCGGGCCTCGACCGGGTGAAGGGCATTGCAGGCCACGGCCTGAAACACCTGGGCGAGCAGCGCCTCGTTGAAAGCGGCCACCATCCGTCGCAGCCTGGAGCGCAACACGAGAGCCCTGCGCATCTGTTCAACCGGAATCCGCGAGGCGGTGCCCGGGACCAGCACCACGTAGCGTCCGAGGGCTTCACCGCTGATGAAAGTGCTCAGAAGACCGAACACCGCCTCACACCCGAACAACGCCACCTCGGCCACGCGCCCATCCTCCATGTCCTCGACCAGGGACACGATGGCATCGTGCGGGAAGTACGTGTGTTGAATGGGTTCGCCCGCCTCGTAGAGCACCGTGCATTTCCGCAGGTCCACGATCTCGAGATGCGGTTCCAGCACGGCAAAGTCAGCCGGCTCCAGCGCGGCGAGAAGCCGGTTGGTCCGATGATCCCGGTGCAGAGACGTCTCCACGATGAGGCCGTGTTCCTCCTGTGGGTCCATGTTCTCGACGCCGTTGAACAGGCTCAGGCTCGTCACGAGCGGGAGCGCTGCTGGGGCATCAGGGGACCGACCCGTAAAGCGCAGTCAGACTTTGGCTGACGCGAGTTTGACAGGAGCAAGGTGGTCTTCGCTTCAACGGCAACCACATGCTCCCGATCGTCGACCGGTTCGGCCCCGGCTACGTTACCATGGATCAGGTGCGCCAGCACTACGCCGATCCTGGAAAGCTCAACGGCCACGCCTGACGCGCCGAAGCGTCCTATCCTCCAACGATTTCGCTGATCTGCACGATGGGCGCGATGTCCGTATAGTTGGCGACGTCCGCGACGATCTCCGCGCGGTGGGGATCGAACGCCTCCTGGAATGTCCCCAGCGTCGGCGAGTAGATGTGGCACGCCGCGACGAACTCCGGCGCGCTTCCAGGTTCGCGGCCCGCAAGGCCCTTTTCGATCTCTTAGCGCAGGCAGGCAGCGCCGAGCCGTTCCTGGATCAGTGGCATGTGGTGGGTGCGGTAGTAGTCGTGATCGAACTTCGAGCCGCCGTCGGCCGGATAGTAGACGCTCATCTTGATCATGATCGGGCTCCTGCCTGAACGCCTCTCGAGCGTCCGAGTGGCCTTTCTAGCTCACCGACCCGTAAAGCGCATCCAGACTTTGGCTGAAGCGAGTTTGACGAGAGCAAGGTGGTTTTCGCTGTGCTTTCCTGCCGAGCAGCGGGGCTATTGCGGACTCGCCTGGACGGTCGTCATTGCCCCACCCGAACTTGGCTCTACTTCCCCGACGGCGTGGCAATTTGCCGGGACGCAGGCTCAAGGAAAACACACGATGAGCATCTTCAGCAGGATCAAGGACGCCATCTTCGGATCCGCGACGGCGCAGGAAGCGCCGCAGGCACCATCCGCCCCGGCACAGCCCACCCAGGGAGCTGGCGCAGCCCCTGCCGGGTCGACGACCGCATCGACCACGCAGGGGACCGCGAGCACGTCGGCACCGGGCGCTGCGCCGATGTCCCAGGTCGATGTCGAGGCGGTGCTGACCGGCCTCGCCGCGAAGAAGGGTCAGAAGCTCGACTGGCGTAAGTCCATCGTCGACCTGATGAAGCTGCTCGATCTCGACAGCAGCCTCGAGGCGCGCAAGGAACTCGCCAAGGAACTGAACTACACCGGCGACACCTCCGACTCCGCCTCCATGAACATCTGGCTGCACAAGCAGGTCATGGCCAAGCTCGCGGCGAGCGGCGGCAAGGTCCCCGACGACCTGAGAAGCTAGGAACGCCGCGGGTTTCCCGCGGCGACGCATCCCTGCTGGTGTCAGCGCTTGGGATGATCGGGAGCCTCCCCCGAAAGAGCCGGTGCGCCCCTGATGGTGAAACAGGGCCCACTCCCTAGTTTAACCTATGTTGCACCGCCGTTCCTGCCTTGAGAGAACCGCGACATGAGGTTCAGGTCCGAGTTGCCGGTCGTCACCTGCCTTGGCGTGATGCCGATGGCGTACGCCCCTATGAGACAGGCACCGCAGGTTCCCTCGGGAGCAAGTTCGCCATCTGCGGCGGTCGAAATTCCGAAGCCAATCGCCGATCAAACTGGATGGAGACAGCCTCATGCTTGAGGAGTTCAAGAAGTTCGCCCTACGAGGGAACGTGGTCGACCTCGCGGTCGGCGTGATCATCGGCGTGGCGTTCGGGGCCATCGTGACCTCGCTGGTGCAGGACATCATCATGCCGATCATCGGCGCGGTCACGGGCGGGCTGGATTTCTCGAACTACTATCTGCCGCTGTCCTCGGCTGTCCAGGAGGGGGCCTCCTACGCCGACGCCAAGAAGCAGGGAGCTGTCCTCGGTTACGGACAGTTCATCACGGTCGCCCTGAACTTCCTCATCGTCGCCTGGGTCCTGTTCCTTGTCATCCGCGCCATGAACAGGATGATGCGGAAGGAGGATGCCAAGGTCGATGTCGCCGAGGCTCCGGAAATCCCGGCCGACGTGAAGCTGCTGTCGGAGATCAGGGACCTCCTGGCGACCGGCCAGGGGGCCGCCGGCATCGGCACCACGCCGGTGAGAGGCCCCTAGGCCACCGCCACGAGCGGCACCGTGAGAATCCTCATTGTCGTGGATCGTTCAGGTCCGAAAGCGGGAGCGGCCTGAACCCCGTCGAAGGACTGACTTCACTCCCGTCACATCAACCCAAGGAGCATCGCAATGAGTCGCGGATTTCCATCGATGACCGCCCTGCTGGGCCTGCTGGCTGTCGCAGGCTATCAGAACCGGGACAAGATTGCCGAGATGCTGAGGGGAGCCGGATCGAGCGCCCCGGGCACGCCGGACCAGGCCGGCCAGCAGGGTGGCCTGGGAGGTCTCCTCGGGAGCTTGGGCGGCGGCAGTCCCGGCACTTCGGGCCCGGGCGATCCGCAGGGTGGCCTGGGCGGGCTGCTCGGAGGACTCGGCGGTGGCAGCCTCGGAGGTCTCCTTGGCGGCGGACTCGGCGAGTTGATGGAAAGCTTCAAGCAGCAGGGCCAAGGCGACGTTGCCGAGTCCTGGGTCGGCACGGGACCGAACAAGCCCATCGCTCCCGATCAACTCGAGCAGGCGATCGGCCCTGACGTGCTGGCGACCCTGACCCAACAGACGGGGTTGTCGCGGGAGGAGCTCCTGTCACGGCTCTCGACGACCTTGCCCGAGGCTGTGGACAAATACACGCCTGAGGGGCGCCTCCCCGACGCAACGGAGGCGCCGCGTTCCTGATCCGGCATCCAAGGCGAGTGCCATTGGCCGGTTCATGTTCACCTTGAGAGGCAAGGGAGGAGAAGATGGCTGAAGACTGGACGTTGGACGTGCAGAAATACTCCCCGAACGCGGACCGGAATGCGATTGCCGGGATTGTCCGTCACTGTGGCATCTCCTTGCAAAAGCGGGATTCGTCCCTGGTCTCGCTGAGCGACAGGGAGGAGGTCGCCCGTGTGCGGGAGGGGTTCCTGAAAAAGAAGCTCGGCCTGGCGGATTCCGATGCCGACCTCGACAAGGCGATCATGGCGGTCGGCGAGAAGATGAAGGGCGACCGGACGAAGAACAGGGTCACCCTCTACTACCTGCTGGCCGAGCAATATGGGAAGCTCTCGATGTTCGGTGGCCCGAACTCCGCGGCGGGAACGGGCTGAGCTCCCGGACGTCCCTTCCTTGCTGGCCGCGGCTGCGCCGAACCGACGTGCCGCGGTCCCGATCTAACCTGGAGACCCTTCGTGCGCCTGCCGTCCGTGATGTTGATGTCCCTTGCCGTGTCCGCGTGCGTCTCGTCCGGCGAGCCGCCGGCCGGGCCCGTTCCGCCCGCGAACCTTGGGGCGACCCAAGGGGCGCCGGCCGCCCCTGCGCCAACATCTGCCCCCAGGTACACAAGACATGTGACCTACCACGACGGCAGGTACACCATGCCCGACGGCACGACCGTGGCGGCAGAGCCAGGGGGCGGCTTCACGCTGTCGAATGGGGTTGTGGTGCCGCCGGACGGCACGGGCGGGATCATCCTCCCCAACGGGGCACGGTGCGTCTCGGACGGCAACCGCGGCTATCTCTGTCCCTGACGGTCCTGGACGGCCGCAGGCCTTCTGCGGTGGTACGCTTTGGGATTGAACCGAATGTCAGCTCTGGCAGGGAACACCAGACATACCTGATGGACAGCAAATTTCCCAGGTTGACCCGATGCCCCAAGCATCCAGCCAGGAGCATGCTTGCCCCTTGGTGGTCTTTGCTGCCGAATGCCGGATTATCCGCTACTGGGGTGGGTGGAACCGGACAAGAAGCGAACATTCCAGTTCTCTGTGAATCGAGGAGCAAAGCGCTCCTTGGATTTTCTCGGTCACAGATCCTTACGCGCCGGGGTGGCGATGTTCGCCGGCATGGCGCTCGCCATGGGGGTTTGGGCGTTGTCCACGCAGGCGTGGCAACTCGGTACCTTCGCGATCGTCTACGGCCTCTTCTATGGCGGCTGGGTAGCCCTGCTCCCGGCCGTGGTGATGGACGAGTTCGGGGGGCGGAACGTGAGCGGGATCATCGGGATCCTTTATACCAGCGTCGCGTTCGGAACCCTTGTCGGGCCGAGCGCTGCCGGATTCGCGTTCGATCTCACCCAAAGCTACACACTGCCGATTGTCGCAAGCGTGTGTGCCAATATCGCCAGCACCTGCATCATTGCCGTTGCATACCGCTCCCGCATGAACAGGGTGAGGATAAGTTCAGGCGGCGCTGGCGCACGGAACGTTGGTAGTGACCTGCAACAGCAACAATGACGGTATGACGGCTGTCGGATCAAGTTCTCCACAGCCGTGCACGGGATCGCGGCTGACGATCCGGCTCTCCCGCGGTTCGTGACGCATGTCCCGGCTGGCCTGAATTCTCTGATGAAGCGCAGCCGAGTCCGTTGGGTCGGCAGCCTCGATGACCGAGAGCACCTTTCGGTGGTCGCAGCAGAGCCTGGAGCAGTATCTGTTTGGATGGCTCTGTTGAGAGCGATGGACGACTGCATCACAGGAATCGGGCGCAGGAAACGGGTCGCCGCTTACGATCCGATCTGGGAAATCCGTCATGGGCATCAGGCTCAAGAAGGATTTCCATCAGTGACGACGCTCATGAACAAGACGGCCATCGTAACCGGGGCCAGCTCCGGCATTGGATACGCGACGGCCAAACTCTTTGCGCAGGAAGGAGCGAACGTGCTCGTCACGGCGCGCCGATCCAATGAACTGGAAGCGCTGGTTGCGGAGATCAGGGAAGCCGGAGGTGCTGCCGTCGCAGTTGCGGGCGACGTAAGGGACGGATCACTGGCCGAGACACTTGTCAGAACCGCCGTCGAGTGCTTCGGCGGCCTCGACATTGCCTTCAACAACGCTGGTGTCGTAGGCGACACTGGAGCGGTCTCGGGCCTGTCGGCGGACGGCTGGCGCGATACGCTCGAGACCAACCTGACGAGCGCGTTCCTTGGCGCAAAGTATCAGGTGCCCGCAATGTTGGACCGGGGCGGCGGCTCGTTGATCTTCACTTCGACCTTTGTCGGCTACTCGGCTGGAATGCCCGGAATGGCGGCCTATGCCGCGAGCAAGGCGGGTCTCATCGGGTTGACCCAGGTTCTCGCGACCGAGTTCGGGGCCAGGGGCGTTCGCGTGAACGCCATCTTGCCGGGCGGGACCGATACACCGTCGAACATCGTCAACGCGCCGGGATCGCCTCCGGAAGTCCGCACCTTCGTCGAGGGCCTGCATGCCCTCAAGCGGCTTGCGACCCCGGCGGAAATCGCGAAGGCAGTCCTGTTCCTGGCGTCGGATGCCTCGAGTTTCGTGACGGGCAGCGCCTTTGTCGTCGATGGAGGTGTTTCCATAAACCGGACGTAGGTTTCGGGAAGCGCGGGTTCGCGCCCAGTGCGCGAGCCCGTTCTGGAAGTGATCCGCCTCTGGCGCAGCCTCGCTGCTTCCAAAAAGAGATATCAGTTGCTACCTATGACCATGGTTGAGAAATCAGGCACGCCATTGGCGTTTCGAGAGGCGCGGGAGCTGGGTGATTGGCTGGATAAGCATCACCACAGCAGCAGCGAGCTTTGGGTCCAGATCTTCAAGGCCGGCTCCGGCTGGCCGTCCGTCACATGGACTGACTGTGTCGTAGAGGCGATCCGGTTCGGTTGGATCGACGGCCAGAAGAAACCCCTCGATGACAGGTCCTTCCTCCAGCGCCTCACGCCGCGGAAGCCGAAGTCAAACTGGTCAGCCAGGAACCGAGAGCATGCAACAAGGCTGATCGGGGAAGGGCGGATGACGCCTGCCGGGCTCGCGCATGTCGATGCGGCAAAGGCGGATGGGCGCTGGGAAGGCGCCTACGCAGGTTCGGCGGCGATGGTGATCCCTCAAGACTTCCTTGATGCACTTGAGACGATGCCGGACGCCAAGGCGTTCTTCGAGACGCTCGACCGCAAGAACCTTTACGCGATCTACTATCGGCTCCAAACGGCGAAACGGCCCGAGACACGAGTGAAAAGAATGGCTCAGATCCTCGCGCAGCTTGAACGTGGCGAGCGGTTTCACTGAGCCACACACCCCGGCGAATTTCACAGAGGCATTCACGGACCCAGTGTAGCTGCGCAATCAGGGTTCTCATGGGTCCATACGCACCCAACTGATGTCCTCAAGGATACTCGGGGCGGCGGGAGTCCCTTGACCGTCCCACACATCCGGCATCCACCGCAGCGGTCCTCGCCGGAACCATCAATAGCACGAAGTCAGGCACCGGCCAGGAAATCGATGACGGCCCTGACGGCCGGGAGCTGGCTGCGCCGATGAGGCGTCAGGATCGTGGAGGTCACGATGCCGGCGGTCCAGTCCGGGAGCACCGTTGCCAATTCCCCGCTTCCGACCAAGGCCGCTGTCATCGTCTCGGGAAGGCAGCCGATGCCAAGTCCCGCGGCGGCCGCCCTCAGCAGCACCACGGATTCATCGGCAACCAGCCCCGCCTTCGGCGCGACCTGAACCTCCCGACCTTCATCGTCCGTAAGCTTCCATGTCCTCGATGTGGCATTCGTCAGGAGCGCGTCATGGCCGACAAGGTCTTCGGGGCGGCCGGGCGTACCCCGCCGGGCCAGGTAGTCCGGCGAGGCGACCAGGGTGATCCGCTCGACCTTCATCCGGCGCTGCATGAGATCGGAATCGGGCAGCGGCGCGAAGTGGCTCCGGATCGCGATGTCGAAGCCTTCCCGGACCAAGTCGACGAAGCGGTCGGTGACGTGGAGTTGCAGGCCCAGCTTCGGATAGGCGCGGGCGAGCGTCGGCAAGCGATCGGCGAGATGGAACTGGGCCACCGGCACGGAGGCAGTGATCCGCACCGTACCTGCGGGTTCCGCCTGCCGGCGCTGCACCACGCTCTCGGCAGCCTGCGCCTCGATGACGGACGCACGCGCATGGTCGTAGAAGTCCTGGCCGACATCGGTCAGGACGAAGCTGCGCGAGGTCCGATGGATCAGGCGGGTACCGAGATCAGCCTCGAGTTCGGCGACCCGCTTGCTGACCGTCGACTTGGGGATACCCAAATGCCGCGCGGCGGCGGCAAAGCCCCCGTTGTCCACCGCCTGGACGAAGATATGAAGATCGTTGAAGTTGAATCTCATGCGCCATCGTTCACGTTTGTGGACTTTAGGTCTTCGAAGTAAGGACTACAGCCGCAAAGTCCATAGCGCCATCTTGATGTCGTCACAGACACAAGGAGACACAGATGGTTCAAACCCTCATGTACGGCGTCCCGTCGGGATGCTCATTCGGCTCGATCGTTGCCCTGGAATGGCTCGGAGAGCCGTACCGGCTCTGCCGCATCGAGATGCCCGCGGATGTACAGAGCGAAGCCTATCGCCGGATCAACCCTGTCGGCGAGACGCCGACGCTGCTGACCGGCACGGGCGAGCGGATCAGCGAGAGCATGGCGATCCTCCACCATCTCGGCGCGCGTGGGATCGGCAAGGGATTGTCCTTCGCCCAGGGCACGCCGGAGTTCGACCGGTTCAACCGGGTCCTGGCGTTCCTGAACACGAGTTTTTTCACCGCCTTCGGCCCGCTTTGGTACGTCTTCGAGCATGGCCTTGAAGGACCCGAGAAGGACGCCCTCAGGGCCTACGGAGCGGCGAAGGTGACCAAGGCCCATGCCGACCTGGAAGCGATGCTCGGAGACAAGGACTGGCTGCTGGGCGATCGGCCCACGTTCGCCGACGCCTACTTCGCCGGCATCGCGCGGTGGACCAAGTACCATGACGTTGTCGATCGCCGCGACTATCCGGGCTTGCAGCGCTTGTTCGGGAAACTCGAGGCGGATCCGGCCGTCCGGTTCGCGCATGCGATCGAACGTGGGGAACCCGCAACCAGCACCGGCGGGTTCCGGGGCGAGGTCACTTTGGGCGAGGTCTTGCGCCAGCAGGCCCTCGCGGCCTGATACGGCGAAAGCCCGCATGGCTCGAATCCCGGTCGAGGACGCAGGCTTCGGCCACGAGGATTGTCGCGCCTGTCCCGCAGACCTCGCTTGACTCACACATAACTCGGTGGTTATTGGTTTGGATCAATAACCACCGAGTTATCATTTGCAATGGCACAATCCCACGATGTCCTGTTCAGGGCGCTCGCCGATCCGACGCGACGGGCGATTTTCGAGCGGCTGTGCCGCCATGGGGATCAGACGGTGGCGGCCCTGACGGCTCGGGCGGGGGTCTCGCAACCGGCCGTCTCGAAGCACCTCGCCGTCCTGCGGCAGGCCGGGCTGGTGCGCGACCGCCACGAGGGACGTCAGACGCACTACAGCGCGCAGCCCAAAGCCTTGTCCCCGCTGATCGACTGGACGAGCCGAATGGCCGGCTTCTGGCAAGGCCGTTTCGATGACCTCGAAGACCTGCTGAAAAGGATGGATCAATGAACGAAATGGTGACCGAAACGCGCTCCGTCGTCGTCGAGCGGGTGATCCCGCACGCTCCCGAAAAGATCTGGCGCGCGCTCACGCAACCCCACCTGATCGCCGATTGGCTCATGAAGAACGACTTCATGCCTGTCGTGGGGCATCGGTTCAATCTTCGCGGCGACTGGGGCGGCGTGCTGGATTGCGAGGTTCTCGCCGTCGAGCCGCACACCACGCTGTCCTACACCTGGAATTTTACGCACGAGGATGCGGCCTTCGATCTGAAGAGCGTGGTCACCTTCACGCTGATCCCAGCGGGCTCCGGCACGCTCCTGCGCATGGAGCAGGTGGGCTTCCGGCCGGATCAGAAGCAGGCCTATGGCGGCGCCAAGGCGGGGTGGCAGGGGTTCCTTGCGAACCTGGAGCAGGTTTTGGCGCGCCTCGATTGAAGGCTACTGCCGGGCGGGGCGCTCGATCCGCCCGGCTCATCTTCGAAAGGAAATCACAATGCACTTGAACGCATGGATTCGGCAGGGGCACCGCTGGCTGTCGATCATCTTTACGGTGACGGTCGTCGCCAACTTCGTCGCCATGGGATTGGGAGAGCCTCCCGCCCTGGTGGTTTATTCGCCCTTGCTCCCGCTCTTCCTGCTTCTGTTCTCCGGCCTGTACATGTTCGCGCTGCCCTATGCCGCTAAGGCGCACCGCAGGCTACGGACCGTCCGGCAGGAGGGAAGTCCCCTCACGAGCTCTTCTGCCAGTTCTTCGGATGGAGCATGCTGATTAGCGCCGAAGATGCTGATTTCGCAGCCCTGCTCGATGGCGAGGTTCCACACGGCCTCGTTCTCCCCGACAGCGAGATCGCACCCCGGGCGGTTCTCCAGATGCTGCGTGAGCTTGCTGCACGCATCCGCACAGAATTCGCACCGGCCGCTTGGTGGATCGTTGAGAGTGGCGAAATCGTCGGCCTGTGCTCGTTGACCCGCATGCCGTCTGAAGGTGTCATCGACATCGGGTATGGGATCGCGCCGTCTCGCCAGGGTCGCGGCCATGCAAGGAGTGCGATCGCGGCTATCGTGGAATGGGCGTGCTCCGATCCTCGCGTTATGGCCATCACTGCGGAAACGTCGGTCCACAACCATCCCTCGCAGCGCGCCCTGGAACGCAACGGCTTCCTACAGGCAGGTGAGCGGCTGGATCCGGAGGATGGCGAGCTGATCTGCTGGAGGAGGCTCACCGTACAAATTCGGCCGGAGCGCCCCGGGGATGTTGATACGATCCGGAACCTGACCACGGCTGCCTTCAAGCACATGCCCTTCAGCAGCCAAACCGAGGCCGCCATCGTCGACGCTTTGAGGAGCGCGGACGCCTTGACGGTTTCCCTCGTCGCCGCCAAGGACGGGGTGATCGTCGGCCATGTTGCTTTCTCACCTGTGACGATCAATGGCGAGACGAACGGCTGGTATGGCCTTGGCCCGGTGTCGGTCTGGCCCGACGAGCAGCGGAAAGGCATCGGTCAGGCATTGATCCAGGAGGGCCTCAGTCGCCTCACGGACCTGAACGCCCAAGGCTGTGTGGTGCTTGGTAGTCCCAGCTATTACAGCCGCTTCGGGTTCGTGAGCGATCCTGAACTCCGCTACGGCGATGTGCCGCCTGAGTATTTTCAGCGCTTGTGCTTCACAGACGTCGTTCCGAAGGGCGAAGTCGTGTTTCACCCCGGCTTTGACGCAACGTGAGCGCGGGGCTGCCCTGTCAAGGGTGGCATCCTGGCGATAGGAAATCATGCAACTCCGCCATCTCAAGACCTTCATGGCCGTGGCCTCGACCCTCAGCATCACCCGAGCGGCCGAGCATGTTCATCTCGCCCAATCGAGCGTGACCGAGCAGATCCAGGCGCTGGAAGCCGATCTTGGAACAGCTCTATTCGACCGCTCACGACGCAGGCTGCAATTGACGGAAGCCGGACAGAGGCTGCTCGAGTATGCCGGCGATCTGTTGGCCCTTGCCGATGAGGCACGTGCTGCCGTCGTAGATGCGGCCAATCTCAGCACAGGCATGCTTACCATCGGGGCACTGGAGACATTGTGCGCCAATTGGCTGCCGCCACTTCTGACCTCGTATCAAGCGGGGCACCCGGCCGTCCGCCTCCAGGTGAAGGCCGCAGGCAGTGGCGCGTTGCGCAGTGGCGTGAGGGGCGGCGTCATGGACGTGTGTTTTGCCTTCGGCGCGGGCCCCTTCGAGCCGGACCTGCAACACGAGACCGTCGCCGAGGAAGACCTCGTCGTCATCGCACCGCCTGGGCACAGGCTTGCTGGACGGGAGATGATCCAGGCCGAGGATCTTGCCGACGAACCTCTCCTGGTCACCGAGACGGGCTGCATCTACCGGCAGATGTTCGAAAGCGCGTTCCCCGCCGGACGAACTATCCGCCCCCGCATAGCCGGGGAGTTCAGCAGCATCGCGGCGACCCGGCGCATGGTGGAGTCCGGCCTCGGCTGCGCGCTCGTTCCCCGCCTCGTCGCGTCCGAGGCCGACGGCAGCCTTGCGGCATCGCCGTGGGGCGGCGATGTCAGGTCCGTTCCGGTCTCCATGATTTGGCGCCGGCAGCGTGTCCAGCCGCCGGTCCTTCGCAGCTTCCTCGATACAGCACGCCAAGGCAGCGCGGCAATCAGGCCAGACGATGCCCGCCCTCGACATGCAGCACGGTTCCTGTGACGAAACCGTTGCGCATGAGGAACCGGATCGCGTCGGCGATGTCGTCCGGTTGACCGATGCGGCCGACCGGCAAGCGCTTGGCCATCGCGTCCAGGGTTGATGCCTTGGCGTCCCCTGCGACATGTGTCCAGATCGGGGAGTCGACCCAGCCGGGCGAGACCACGTTGACGCGGATCGGCCCGAGCTCGACCGCCAGGGCTGCGGCGAGCGATGCGAGCGCACCGTTGATCGCGGCAACGACGGAGCCGCGCGGCGCCGGGCGATAAGCGGCGATCCCGGAGGTGAAGGTGATCGAGCCTGTCGGCGAGAGAACCGGTGCGCCGTATTTGGCAAGCAACAGCGGGCCGAGGAACTTCGAGTCGACGACCCGTCGCGCTGCTGCGATCTTGAGGGACGGGAGGAGCTGGTAAGCCCCTTCGATGTCGGCAGCGGTCGTGACGATATGATCGAGAGGGCCAGTGTTCTCGAAGAGGCGCGCGACCTGGTCCTCCTGGGTCACGTCCGCGGCAATCGCCCGTAAGCCGGCAAAGTCCGACAGGCTTTTCTGTGCCTCCGCCAATCGGGTCTCGGAGCGGCCGACGATGGTCACCTCTGCCCCATCCGCCAGCAGGCTTCGTGCCAGAGCCAGCCCCATGCCGGAGCTGCCGCCGGCGACGAGGACGTGTTCGATTTTCTTTTCCGGATTCGACGAATTCATGGAGCCTCCGCTAGGGGCTGCCGAGAGCAAGAAGCGTGGGGCAGCACCAGAGTCTTTTTCCTGCGACGCGGAGGAGAATGGAAACGGGAATATACGAACGTTCTCATCGGAGTCTCCGATGAACCGAAACATGGGGCAGGCGCAGCCCACGCTTGTTAGATCCTACACTCTGGGAGTGTCCCGGCGCGCTGGACGGCCCTTCTTTGGGAAATGCGCCCAGCGGAGCCCGCCATGGCACGCAATCGGGATCTACCGAAAGGTCGCTCCTGGCACTCCTGAAACGTAAGCGTTTGATCGGCTTCGACACTCAAGTGCCGGCGTTCGTCGGGACGGCCGGAACGTGAAAGATCGACCGAGAGTGTGTGAAAACACTGACGGGCCGCGCCTTTGAGCAATTTTATGTCTTACAGCCTCGGATAGGCCGAGGATTCCTCGGTACAGAGGCATAAAACTGTACGAATAGTGCGCCAAGGATAAGCTTGCTCGAGTTTTCACACAGGCTCGACCCGATGCAGACATTACGCTGCTTCATGTCGGCGAGAGCTGGGGCGCTTCATGGTGGCGACATTACTGATGGTGGCGCTGTTGCTCGGATCGCATCCTTCCCTTGGCCTCTGTGGGCGGACAGGAATTCAAAAGCCCGTTCAATCCCGATCAGGGGCGCCAAGCGGAAAGAGGTGCCGATGCGGCCGTGCCTCGTCCACAGCCCGGGCGAATGACGGCCGCGCCAGCAATCGCCTGCGATAGGCCCGCACATTGCCGAACGCTTCGCTGACCGGGTGCACCCAATCAGCATAGAAGAGAGAGGGGGCTGCCGCACAATCGGCGAGGCTGAAAGCCTCACCCGTCGCCCATTCTCGGCCATCAATGACCCTATCAAGCCACGCATACGATCTATCGAGCATCGCCCGGGCCTCAGCCACCCCCTGCGGATCTCGCGACTCCGCGGATCGCAGGCTGTCGGACACAATCCGCTGCACCGGAGTCATGATGTAGTTGTCAAAGAAGCGGTCTATCATGCGCACGTCGAGAGCGGCTCGGGCGTCCTCAGGAACGAGGCGCGTCGATCCCGGGTGATGGAGGTCCAAATGCTCGATGATGACGCTCGTCTCGACGATTGGGCAGCCGTCGTCCACCAGGACCGGAAACCGCCTGATCGGCCAGAGCGCTGCCAATTCCGAGTTCGCCTGCTCGTTGTCGAGCATCCGGTACTCGAATGGGGTGCCATTCTCGTAGAGCGCGATCAGGGCCTTCTGACAGTAGGACGAAAAGGGGTGGGCATAGAGCGTCAACGTCATCGTCACCTCGCGAGCGGAGCATCTGATTGCATAATGCAACTGGTTGATTGGTAGCTCGACCGATCCTATTTTGCAAGCAGTCTCTGATGAGGACCGCGCCATGGACGATGCGCACCGCTCCGGTTGCCCGATTAACCTGACTCTCGAAGTTCTGGGCGACCGATGGAGCCTGATCGTCATCCGGGACATCATGTTCGGGAATCGGCGCCACTTCCGCGAGTTGCTGAACCTTTCGGAGGAGGGGATTGCCTCCAATATTCTGGCCGCTCGGCTCAAGCGGTTGATGGAGGCCGGACTGCTCACGAAAACCGACGATCCGACCCACCAGCAGAAGGCCATCTATAGCCTGACCGAGCCCGCCATTCAGCTCGTGCCCCTGCTCGTGCAGATGGGAACCTGGGGGCGGCGCCACAGGCCGGTCTCGGAAGAGCTGTCGATCCGCGCTCAATTGCTGGAGGAGGGCGGTCCGTCGCTGTGGGGTGCTTTTATGGCGGAGCTCCGTGCGCTGCATCTCGGCGCGACCGCTCCGAAGCGCTCGGTGCTGCATGAGCTTCAGGCCGCATACGAAAAGGTCGCTGCGCAAAAGAAGGCTCCTCACTGAGCGTTCGTCATCCGAAGCAGCGATTCCATATAGCCTTCCGCGGGATTACACATCTGAACCAGGAAGGTAGGTTAATGGCACGAGGCAGACGAAAGCCAAACTTCCGCAGTCACACAGACGGCTCATCAGGCTGGTGGTATCGGCGCGATGCGTCTTGGAAGGTGCACTTCTGCCGCCAAGTGAGACAGCTTGTCCGGGTTCTTGACGATGTAGATCGCGGCGATCCCGTCCTCGCGGATGTCGAGCGCGGTTGTCTGAAGCACGCCGCCTCCATCGAGGCTGACATAGCCTGGCAGGCCGTCGATGGTGATGACACGAAGCAGCGTCGGCGGCACGGCATCCTTGCGCCGCTGCCCGGCAAAAAGGCGCAGGACCCGCTCGACGCCCCGGATGACATTGCGGAAGGCAAGGACCTTGCCGCCGCCATCGGTGTGGATCTCGACATTCCGTGCCAGCAGCACTGATAGCGCCGCCACGTCCCCGTCGCGCGCCGCGGCGAAGAAGGCACGGGTGATCCGGTCCGCATCCGCAGGTGCGACGGTAAAGCGGGGACGTGCCGCCTGCACGTGCTTGCGGGCACGCGCCGCGAGCTGACGAACCGCGGCCGGCTCGCGGCCGAGGGTGATGGCCACTTCGGTCAGCGGCACGTCGAAGACGTCATGGAGAAGGAAAGCGGCCCGCTCCAGAGGCGACAGACGCTCGAGGGCCAGCATCAACGTGACCGTCACGTCGTCGGCGACCGTCTCGTCCGGCTCCACGGATCCCACGAGAGGATCTGGCAGCCAGGGTCCGACGTAGGTTTCCCGCCGCGCCCGCGCCGAGCGGCGGCGGTCGAGGCACAGGCGTGTGACGATGCGGGTGAGATAGGCGGGAGGCGAATCGATGCCACCCTCCACCCCGACCCACCGCAGCCATGCGTCCTGCACGACGTCCTCCGCCTCGGTGAGCGAGCCCGTCATCCGATAGGCCAGGCGTGTCAGGCGGCTGCGCTGCGCCTCGAATGCGGTAGTCCGCCGATCGTCCATCGCCTCCATCCGCCCCGTTTTCTCGCCGATCATATCCGCTTTCCCGTCGCTCGCGCATCCGAACCCGAGGATAAGACGAT
>NZ_JAMXFI010000060.1:0-556 GCF_025460875.1 Microvirga yunnanensis | reverse complement strand
GATGTGACATCGGCCGCTTCGAGAAAAAACGCGAGGTGGCATGTCACACCCTGACCGCTTGGCCCGTCATGGCTTCGAACGTCGATCTCCGGCGTTCCGAACATAGGGATGTGTCATGAGCGAGAACAAACGGCTGGTCTGGAACGAGGTGGCGCCGCAGGGTGCGAAGGCCCTTTTCGGCATCCACCACTACATCACCACGGGCACCGGCCTACCCCACGAACTGATCCACCTCGTCTTCCTGCGGGTTTCGCAGATCAACGGCTGCGCGCACTGCATCGACCTGCACACCCGGGACCTCCTGGACACGATGCCGTTCGAGAAGGTCGCCCTCGTTCCGGTCTGGGCCGAGGTGCCCCACCTGTTTCCCGACACGTACCGCGCCGCGCTCGCGTGGGCGGAGGAGGTCACCCTTGTCAGCGAGACGCACGCCTCCGACGAGGCCTATGCGGCCGCAAGCGCGGCTTTCGCGCCCAAGGATCTCGTGGACCTCACGATCACGATTGCGGCCATGAACGCGTTCAACCGGCTGGGCGCGCCTTTTCGGCTCCCGGTC
>NZ_JAMXFI010000006.1:0-148611 GCF_025460875.1 Microvirga yunnanensis | reverse complement strand
TTCGGGCCGATGCGCAGCTCGCCGCCGGAGATGTTCTCCAGCCCGGCGATCATGCGCAGCAGGGTCGACTTGCCGCAGCCCGACGGCCCGACCAGGATCACGAACTCCCCGTCCTGGATGTCGATCGACACCCCGTGGATGACCGGGACCGTTCCGAAATTCTTGCGGATGTTGCGGATCTCTACTGAGGCCATGTCAAAGTCTTCCCTGATGATGTCCGCCGATGTGACACGTCATGTCCTCACCCTTTGACCGACCCCGCCATCAATCCCGCGACGATGTGCTTTTGTGCCGCGAAGAACATGATGATCGCCGGCAGGATCGTCAGCGTGATGAACGCCAGGATGAGGTTCCAGTCCGTGGAGAACTCGCCCTGATAGACCATGATCCCGAGAGGCCACGGATAGAGGGTATCGCGGTTCAGCACCACGAGAGGGAGAAGGTAGTTGTTCCAACTGTGCACGAAGACGATGACCGACACCGTCGCGAGGATCGGGCGCGACAACGGCAGGATCACATGCCAGAAGAACCGGAAATAGCCGCAGCCGTCGATCACGGCCGCCTCGAAGAGGTCCTTCGGCATCTGCCGGAAGGAGTTGCGGAACAGGAGGATGCTCATGGCCAGGCCGAAGGCGACCTGGGGCAGCACCACGCCCCAGTAGGTGTCGAGAAGACCGAGATCACGGATCTTGATGAAGAGCGGCAGGATCGCGGTGGCGGCCGGAAACATCAACCCGAGAAGCAGATAGTTCAGGAGGAAGGTCGCGCCGAAGAAGCGGACATGCACGAACACGAAGGCGGCCATCGCAGACGTGGCGACGGTCAGGATGACCGTCAGGACCGCGATGACCAGGGAGTTCCCCATCAGCTGCCAGTAACGACCACTGGCAAGGATCTCCCAGTAGTTCATCCATTCCCACTGGCTGGGCACGCCGAACGGATTGACTCTCAGGTCGCCGAGCGACTTGAACCCGCCCAGGGCCGTGGTCAGCAAGGGGATCAACACGCCTCCGGCGACGACGAAGAGAATGGCATAGCGAAGGACCGGGGCGATGGTGACCGGCGTATCGTAGCGGGCAGCGGTGCTAGTCATGGCGCATGAGGACCCGTTTGTAGCCGAAGGCGAACACGACGCAGATCAGGAACAGAACCACCCCGACCGCACTGCCGAAGCCGATCCTCGTCCTGGTGACACCGTAGGTGTAGAGATAGGTCACCATGGTCTGGGTGCTGTCCGAGGGACCGCCCTTCGTCAGCGGCATGATGAGGTCGAAGAGCTGGATCGACCCGAGGATGGCAAAGAAGACGGAGAGCCGGATCGTCGACCCGAGGAGCGGCACCGTGATCCGCCGGAAGATCTGCCAGCCCGTCGCGCCGTCGATATGCGCGGCCTCGTACAGGCTGCGGTCGATCTGCTGGAGGCCGGCGATGTACAGCATCATGTGGAAGCCGAAATATTTCCAGATCACGACCACCATGATGGCATAGATGGCGATGTCCGGTTCCGCGAGAATGTGGATCGGATCGGCGCCGAACAGCTCCAGCAGCTTCGCGAGAAGGCCGTACTCGCCGTCGTAGACGAAGCGCCAGATGAGACCTGCAGCGATTTCCGCAAGGATGTAGGGCAGGAAGAAGATGAGCCGGAAGGTTGCCGTCCCCCGCACGCGGTCGGCCAGGAGGATGGCCATTCCCAAGGCGAGCGGGAGCTGGATCGCCAGCGACACCACGATGATCAGCAGATTGTTCGTCAGCGCGATGCGGAACGCACGGTTCGCGAACAGGAGCTCGAAGTTCCGCCATCCGACGAAATCGGTCGGCGCTCCATACCCGTTCCAGTTATAGAAACTGTACCAGGCGGCTTCGCCCATCGGGAGCGCGACGAAGAGAGTGAAGAGGAGCAGCGCCGGAGGCAGGAACAGCAGCACGATGGCCGTTGATCCGCCGATGCTCGTCGAGGACGCCCGCAACCATGAGGGTGCCTGGAAGACCGCCTTCGCCGTCCCACCCGTGACACTCGTCGCCATCATTCCCTCCCTGAACGCGCGGCAGGGAAGAGCGGCCAGGCCGCTCTTCCGGGATTTGGCCAGTTTACTGGGCGAGTTCCCAGGCTTGTTGGACGGCCTCGGCCGCTTCCGTCGGTTTCATGCGTCCGGCGGCGAGATCGGCCGAGATGTCATTGACCACCGCGCCGACCGACGGTCCAAGCATCTGATCATAATAGAGCTGGTGATACTTGGACTTGGAAACATTCTCCGCAATCTGACGCAGGATCGGGTTCTTGATCGCATCCTGGGTGCCGATGACGACGGGGATGTAGAAACCGCGCTCGGCCGCTTGGCGCTGGTTTTCCGCTTCCGAGAAGAACTTCAGAAAGTCTGCGGCCTCCTTCGGCGATCCTTTCGTCACCAGCCAGCCGTTCAAACCGCCGAGGGTATCGCTCGGATCGCCTTTGCCGCCTGCAACCGTCGGGAAAGGAAACCAGCCCAGCTTGTCGTCCGGAATGCCAACCTTGTCGGCCGAGTTGGCTTTCATGGTATTGAGGAGCCCGTTCAGCATGAGCATCATCGCGCCCTTGCCGTCGCCGAACTGTCCTGCCGATTGAGGATAGGTCGCCCCGAGGAAGCCGGCCTGGAACGGCTTGAGGTCCACCAGTTGCTTGAACACTTCGCCGGCCTTGACGAAAGTCGTGTCGGCAAAGCCCTTGCCCTCGCCGCGCAGGGCGGCCTCGAAAGCGTCCTTGCCGCCGATCCTGATCGCCAGATGCGACCAATAGAAATGGACCGGCCACTTGTCGGCTCCGCCCGTGATGAGCGGCGTGATCCCGGCAGCCTGCAGCTTCTTCACTGCGCCAAGCAGGTCATCCCAGGTCTTGATCGAGGATGCGTCGACGCCCGCCTTCGCGAAAAGATCCTTGTTGTAGAAGAAGCCCACCTGTGCCGTGTGCATCGGCACACCATAGATCTTGTCGTTGACGGTGTAGGCTTGCACCGCGGCCGGAACGAAGCGCGCCTTCCAGGGAGCATCCATGACCGGCGTCAGGTCCTCGATGACCCCCGCCTTGACCTGATCGCGCAGGACGCCTCCTGCCCAACTGTAGATGATGTTCGGCCTGTCCGACGATTGCAGGAGCGTCGTCAGCTTCTTCTTGTAGGCCTCGTTTTCCAGATATTGAACGTCCACCTTCACGCCCGGATGGGAGGCCTCGTAGCGTCGGGCGATGTCGTTCCAGAATCCTGTAACCTGCGGGTTCTGCTCGACATGCAGCATCCGGACCGTCACGTCGGCGAGTGCCGCGGTCATTCCGCTGCATGAGGCGGCGATCGCGCAGGCAGCCGCAAGCATCAGCTTTTTGTAGCTCATTGCCGTTCTCCTCGGTGTTTCCTCTGTCAGGGCTTTTCGCCCTTTTATTTGGATAGCGCATTAAAACGTGGACGCCAGATGGGGGGCTGTCAAGCGGTTTATCCCATTTATTACGGACATCTGGTGCAGCGGCGATCATTGACAGGCCGTGATCCCTCCACAATAAATACGGTATCCGCATTAAAGAGGTTGGCCCATGCCGGCGGACGGTGCCGCAATGAAGACTGCCGATCCCGAGCTGATGCGGGCGATCAACCGTTTCCTCGTCATGGATGCCATCCGCCGTTCCGGCACGATCTCCCGCGTCGAGATCTCGGAGCGGACGGAACTGAGCCCCACCACCGTCTCGGCCATCACGGCGGCCCTCCTCGAAGACGGCCTGATCGTCCCACGCCAAGTCGCCCCCACGCCCGATCAGGTCCGTGGACGGCCGCGCATCATGCTCGAGCTCAACCCGGCTGCCGCTTCGGTCTGCGGTGCGAAGCTTGCTCCCAACAAGATCACCATCGCGGTCACCAACTTCCAGGCGGACGTCCTCGGCACGGTGTCGATCCCGATCAGGGTCGACCGCCAACCCGCCTCGGTCATCCTCGACCTCGTGGAGGACGGCGTTCGTTCCTGCATCGAGGCGACGGGGTTACAGGTCGAGGACATCAACAGTCTCTGCCTCGGCGTGCCGGGAATTGTCGAGCGCGCCTCCGGCATCTGCCGTTACAGCCCGATCTTCTCGGAGCGCGATCTCAAGCTCGGCCTCGATCTCCAGGATCGCCTGAAGGTGCCGACGACGGTCGACAGCGACGTCAACCTGATCACCCTTGCCGAGCAATGGTTCGGGCATGGCCGGGACCTCAGCGACTTCCTGGTCGTCTCCATCGAGCACACGATCGGGCTCGGCATCATTCATGGCGGAGAGCTCTTCCGCGGGGCGAACGGTCTCAGCCCGGATCTGGGCGACCTGATCGTGTCGCCCAACGGCAGCATCGGAAACGGCTCCCTCCCGGGGCGCCTCTCCGGGATCGCTTCGACGACCGCGATCCTGTCCACGGCGGCCGATCTTGCCCGTGGAACGCCGCAGGAGAAGCTCCTGCGCGGGACGCGCGGCATGGACCACGCCGTGTCGCTCGCTCAGGGCGGCGACCGGCGGATCGCGGGGATTTTCGAAGAGGCCGGCCGGGCCCTGGGGATCGCCATCGCGAACCTGATCACCCTTTTCGCCCCACCGAAGGTCATTCTCGCCGGATCGGCCCTCCAGGCGGGTGAACTGCTCCTCGCGCCCTTGCGCGATGCGGTCCAGGCCGCAACGCCCGAAACCATCTCCGGAGTGACCGAGATCGTGGTCCATGAGTCCAGCGACGACACCTGGGCCCGTGGCGCCGCGGCCCTCACCCTGCGCGATCTCTACGGCGCCCCCTGGGGGACGACCGGACCGGCCAAGAAGCGCTAACGCCAATCTCAATCATGCAAGGGAGTGAACATGGAACGCCTGGGTATCGGCATCATCGGATGCGGAAATATCAGCGAAGCCTATCTCAAGGCCGCGACAAACTTTCCAATCCTGGACATCAAGGGAATCGCCGACATCCGACCGGAGGCGGCCGAGGTCCGTGCATCCCAGTTCGGGCTGCGGGCGATGTCGGTAGACGACATGCTTGCGGATCCGTCGATCCAGATCGTGGTCAATCTCACGATCCCTGCCGCCCACGTGGAGGTGGGTTTAAGGGCCCTGGCCGCCGGCAAGCACGTTCACTCGGAAAAGCCTCTTGGTCTCACGACCGCCGAGACCCGCCCTCTCCTGCACATGGCCAAGGAGCGAGGGCTGCGCGTCGGCTGCGCGCCCGATACGTTCCTTGGCGGCTCGCACCAGACCTGCCGCAAGCTTATCGACGAGGGAGTGATCGGCCGTCCCCTGGCGGGCAGCGCCTTCTTCATGTGCCCCGGCCACGAGCGCTGGCACCCCAATCCCGCCTTCTACTACGCCAAAGGCGGCGGGCCGATGCTGGACATGGGTCCCTACTACATCACGGCTCTCGTGAACCTCATCGGGCCCGTTGCCAGGGTGGCTGGCATTACGTCCCGAGCCAGGACCGAACGCGAGATCACGAGCGAGCCGTTGAAGGGCACCATGATCCCCGTGGAGGTGGCAACGCACGTCGCAGGGACGCTCGAGTTCGTCTCCGGCGCGGTCGTCTCGATCGCCATGAGCTTCGATGTGCCCCGGCACCGCCACAGGCCGATCGAGCTGTACGGCACGGCGGGCAGCCTGAGCGTTCCGGATCCCAACCGCTTCTTCGGCGCCATCGAGCTCGCCACGGCGGCGAAGGATTGGACAGAGCAGCCCACCGAGCATCCCTATGCGAGCGGGAACTACCGGATTATCGGCGTCGCCGACATGGCACACGCGATCCGATCCGGACGCCCTCACCGCGCATCGGGTGAGCTCGCCTTCCATGCGCTTGAAGTCATGGAAGCCTTCCAGCTGTCCTCGGAGCGGGGAACCCACGTCACCATCGAGTCGCGACCAGAGCGGCCGGCCATGCTGCCGACGACGCTTCCGTTCGGCTCGCTCGACTAGAATACATCGCGAAACCGGGAGGTAAGAGAATGCGCGAGGCACTGATTGTGTGGGGCGGCTGGAGCGGGCACGAGCCGGAGCAATGCGCCTCCATCATCGCCGGCATGCTGGAGGAGGAAGGCTTCAAGGTCTACGTCGAGAATTCGACGGAAGCCTTCGCCGATCCCGGTCTGTCCGACATGAGTCTGGTGGTTCCTATCTATACCATGTCGAAGATCGAGAAGGAGGAGCTGAGCAATCTCACGGCGGCGGTCCGTGGCGGCGTCGGTCTTGCCGGCTATCACGGCGGCATGGGCGATGCCTTCCGTGAGGCGGTCGAGTACCAGTTCATGTGCGGCGGCCAATGGGTGGCCCATCCCGGCAACATCATCGACTACCGCGTGAACGTCACGCGCCCCGACGATCCGGTCATGCAGGGCATCCGGGACTTCGACTACCGTTCCGAGCAGTACTACATGCATGTGGACCCGTCGAACGAGGTCCTCGCCACGACCACCTTCTCGGGCGAGCACGCCCCCTGGATCGACGGCGTCGTCATGCCGGTGGTCTGGAAGCGCCGTCACGGCCAGGGCCGGGTCTTCTACAGCTCCCTCGGCCATGTGGCGAAGGAGTTCGACGTGCCGGAGATGCGCACCATCTTCAAGCGCGGCATGCTCTGGGCGGCGCGTTGAATGCCATGCTCATAGAAATGGGATAATGCTTGGAGCATCGGACCCGAGAGTGGACCCGCTTTTCACGTCCGGTGCTCTCGTCCCCGGTCCCGCGCGGGCCATGCCCTGGCCTTGCTCTTACAGGATCCGGTAGACGACCAGGGCCAGGATGGAACAGGCCGCCATGGCGGCAACCGTGGACAGGGGCGTGCCGTTGTGGAACAGCGACACGGCCACACCCATTGCGGCCCCGAACCCAAGCGAACTCGCCGACAGCATGGAGGATGCCAGCCCTGCGATATCGCCCATGGGCTCCAGGGCCAGTTGAACGGCATTGCCGCCGACGAGACCGAATGACAGACACACCAGGACAACCAGGGGCAACAGGAGCGCGAGGGGCAAGGGACCGATCGAGATCAGCACGAGCAGAGCGATGCTGCAGGCAGCCCCCATGACCAGACCCGCCGTGAGCGGGTATTGTGGCTCGATGCCCCTGGCATTCAGTCGTCCATTGAGGAAGCTGCCGGTCACGATCCCCGACGCCGTCAAGGCAAAGGTCGCTCCATAGAGCGTCGGCGACAGTCCATAGACGCCCATCATGACGAGCGGCGATCCCGTCACGTAGGAGAACAGACAGCCGAACATGAGCGTCTGGATCAAAAGGAACTTGATGCTCTGCCGTGTGGTGAACACGCGCAGATAATTGCCGGCAAGCTGCCGGACCGACAGGCGGTTCTGAGCGCCAGGCCGATAGGACTCCGCATAGCACAACAGCATGAGGGCGAAGGTGAGAGCTCCGGTCGCAGACAAAAAGAAGTAGATGCTGCGCCAATCGTGAAACAGCAGCAGGAGAACCGACCCGATGGTCGGGGCCGACAGAGGAGCCAGCAGCTGCATCACCTGCACGTAGGACTGTTTCGAGCGCCCCGTCGAACCGGTAAAAAGGTCCCGAATGATCGCAGCCGACAGCGAGCGGCTCGCGCCGGCTCCGCAACCTTGAAGGAAGCGCCACACGACCAGGCTCTCGAAGCTCGGTGACAACGCACAGCCTAGCCCCGCCAGGGTGTAGATCGCTGTCGAGACCAGAATGACCGGTTTGCGCCCGAACCGATCGCTCAGCGGCCCGTACACGAGGGGCGAACCGGCGAAGCCTGCCATGAAGGCGCTGAGGGTCAGCCCGACCGTGCCCGGCGAGACGGAGAATGCCGCTGCGATGTGCGGCACGCCGGAGAGGGCCATATCCGTGCCGAGGGCGGCCAATCCACTGAAGAGCGCGACCAAGGCCAGGAAACCGAATGAATGGGGATCGAGTTTTCGGATCATGTCGCCTCTGTGAGTGGAAATCGCCAGCGGGTGATCAACATAACCTTAGCCGATCGGGAGGCACCTGCCATACCTATCCCATCCCGACGGTCCCGGAGACAAGGAACCCTACCATGACACAGCCACAACGGATGGAGACCCGGCAGCTTGGACGATCCGGCCCTGTCGTGTCGGCCCTCGGCCTCGGTTGCATGTCCCTCTCCGGCGTCTACGGGGAGAGCAATGACGAGGAGGCTGTCTCTCTCATACGCCATGGGCTCGACCAGGGCGTGACCCTGCTCGATTCCGCCGACATGTATGGCTGGGGGCAGAACGAAGATTTGGTCGGACGGGCCATCGCCGGGCGCCGCGATGAGGTGGTCCTTGCCACCAAGTTCGGTCAGGTGCGGTCCGAGACGGGCCAAGGCGTGAACGGCCGGCCCGAATATGTGCGCCAAGCCTGCGAGGCCAGCCTGAGGCGTCTCAAGGTCGATGTCATCGACCTCTACTACCAGCACCGTGTCGACCCTCGCGTGCCGATCGAAGAGACGGTCGGGGCCATGGCGGACCTCGTGCGGCAGGGCAAGGTCCGCTATCTCGGACTATCGGAAGCTCGACCGGAAACCATCCGCCGGGCCCACAGCGTTCATCCGATCAGTGCCGTCCAGACGGAGTTTTCCCTGCTCTACCGTCAGGAGGCGGAGGAGACCTTGCGGACCACCCGGGAACTGGGCATCGGCTTTGTGGCCTATTCGCCGCTCGGCCGTGGATTCCTCGCAGGGGGAATCCATGATCGGGACCAGGTCAAAGGGGATCGCCGGGCCCAGCATCCCCGCTTTCAGGCGGAGCATTTCGCGCATAACCGGGCCTTGGTCGACCGGGTGGAAGTGCTCGCACGGGACAAGGGATGCACGCCGGCGCAGCTCGTGCTGGCCTGGCTTCTGGCGCAAGGACCGGATGTCGTGCCCATCCCCGGCACGAAGCGGCGCGAACGGCTGGACGACAACCTCGGGGCGTTGCAGGTGCATCTGTCTGCGGAGGACGTGACCCGCATTTCCGATACCGTGCCGGCCGGCGCAGCCTCGGGCCAACGCTATCCTGACATGGCAACGGTGTACCGCTGAGCATTTTTCGGTGAAGTGGATCCGGTTCACCGCTTCAAGATGGGAGCATCGGACAATGGGGATGACCGGGACAGGCCCGGCCATGACATGGGAGGGTGTCATCACCGGGCTCGCCCCACCCTCTCACGTCATCACCGGCCTTGTGCCGGTGATCCCGATCGTTGGGAACGCCGCGCTTCACCGGATCGGGATGGCCGGCACAAGGCCGGCCATGACGTGGGGAGGGTGTCAGGGCCGGACCGGGTGTTCACCCTCCACGTCATCGCCGGGCGTGTCCCGCTGAACGCGATCGGTGGACCGCCGAGCGCATCCTGCGGACGAAAGCGAGCCACGCTCAACGATGCGCCAGGCAAGAGGGGAGCATCGGATCCGATCCCAAACCTGGATCCACTGTTCACGTCCGATGCTCTCCGTCTCAGGAGCGCCAAGACCTGCCCTTCCGCCCAGACGCGAACAGGATCGACTTGCGGCTTGGCGAGCCATGCTGGCCGCCTCCGTCGAGGGGCCGACTACCGCGGAAGCACCTGTTCCGCGAGGACCCCGCCGGTGGGCAGGCTGATGATGCAATGCAGACCGTCCGGCGTGAACTCCAGGCTGGCCTTGCCGTCCAGTTCATAGGCCAGCGTCCGCTCGATCAGCTCGGTGCCGAAGCCTCGCCTTCGTGGCGTCTCACCTGACAGCCTCACCCCCGTCTCGATCCAGCGGAACACGAGACGGGGCCCGCCCTCTTCCCTGGTGATCGTCCACTCCACCGTGATCCGCCCCTGGTCCGTCGACAGGGCACCATACTTCACGGCGTTCGTCGCCAGCTCGTGGATGATGAGCGCGATGGTTTCGGCCGCCTTGGGCTTCAGGCGCACTTCCGGCCCCGTGATGCCGGCCACCCGCTCACCCTCCTGGGCCCCGAAGGCCAGCAGCCCCTCGGCCACCAGAAGCTCCAAATCCAAACCGGCGGTCGGATCCCGCGTGACGGCCGCCTGCACCCGGGCGAAGGCGTCGATACGCCCGTCCAGGTGCATGGCATAGTCCTCCGCTGTCTCGCTGGTGACCGCCGTCCGGCGGGCAATGGAGCGGATCACCGCGAGCGTGTTGCGCACCCGGTGCTGCAACTCGGCCAGCAGAAGCCGGGCCTGGCGCTCGCTCTCGCGCAACGCGGCATCGGCCCGAATGCGGGCGGTTGTCTCGGTGAGAGGGTGGAAGACACCGCCCACCGCACCCGTCTCGTCCCGGATCGGCGAGAACGAGCCTGCAAAATGACGCTCCTCGAACCCGTCGCCCTCGGCTCGGCGCAGCAGGACCACATGGTCCTCGATGGCCACCGCCTCCCCGTCGAACACCCGCTCGAAGACCGGACCAAGGAAGGACTCGTAGGCCTCCGACCAGCTATCTGCGGCAGGTCGCCCCAGAATGGACGGGTGGCGGGCGGCCGCAACGGCGATGTAGCCGTCATTGTAGAGCTGGATCCGATCAGCCCCCCAGAGGATTGCCACCGGTCCCGGCGAGGCGAGCATGATGTCGACGGCGGTCTTCAGGCTCTGCGGCCAGGTTCCAACGGGCCCGAGCGCTGTGGCGGCCCAGTCGTGCTGGCGGATGCGCTCGCCCATCTCGCCCCCGCCTGCGGGCCAGACCGTCCGGGATTGAGATGTCGTAGTGTTCATCGCCGCGCTCATATGACCTCTACAACGCGCGAGCGGCCGATAAGGCTCGCAGAGCTTTCCCGTCCGCTCTCATTGGCACCGGGAGCGTGGTAAACGGCTCCCGCCCGCGGCTGGGATCGGTCGACACCCGCGTGGTTTCGTCCGCCGAGCCTCTAGAGCATTTTTCGGTGAAGTGGATCCGGTTCACCGTCAAAAAATGCGGCTCGGCAAAGAAGAGAGGTGATTCCACGTGAATGGAAGCAGCTCTAAGTCGTTTTTCCGGAACGCCCCCGTCAACGCAGGTTATCCTCGGTCCAAGCCGTTTCGCCTACGCCAGATTCCGCTCCCGCCGCGGGAGAGATGCGGCGGACGAGCATGACACGCCCAGCAGCAGGAACCCTCGGCAATCGCCGGGTGCTGGTCGTGGATGACGGGTTCTACATTGCCGATGAGATGGCCTCGGCGCTCCGGAAGCTCGGAGCCGAGGCCGCGGGGCCCGTGCCGACGAAGGATACGGCTCTGGCGTCGGAAGCTCGGCATGGAGGTGACGGCCGAGGGCGTGGAGACCCCGGGCCAAGCGCAGTGCCTGCGCGGCGCTGGGCTGCCGCCATGCACAGGGATATCTCCATGCAGCGCCCGTGGCCCGCTCGCAGGTGCCATCGCTGCCTGCAAGCTGGAGGGCGAAGGCAGCCACCCAGGTTTCAGCGAGCGAGGCCGTACGCGACCCGGGTGACGTCAGCTCGTGATCGACAACAGGGTACCCTGGTCGGCTGATTTGATCAGACCAGTGCGCCCGTGGTGCCGACCCGCCGTTCGGCCGTGGCCTCCCTCAACGCGACAAGAAGGACGCCAATGTCTTCATCCAGCAGCGTGATCGCATTGCGGGCACACTGCCGGAAGTGTTCTCTGCAGATCGTGGGCTCAGTGTCCCATGAGCATGCCTGCGGCTGAGACTCATAAATGGCCTGAGCAACCAACTCGACCCGGTGATCGGTCATTTCCCTATCCATGATTTCACCTCGCGCAGCCGCTCCAAGGGGAATGCCAAGGCTGGCCCACGTGTCAGAGGCTCGCCAGCAGAAGGCTTGCTCCGATGAAGGAGCCAAGAGAGGCAGCAAACAGGATCGACGCACGCTGAAACGACGGGGCGGCATCTGTGCCATTCTCGGGTTCAGATGAGTTGTCGTGTGAAGATTCATTGTGAGACATGAGCTTATCCTGACTTCGGATGATGTGGCATGGTCGCAAAACGGAGGCAGGTGGCGCTCTATTCCCTCACGAATTCTATCAAAGTGTTTCGAGTCCGTCGCAAGACAGCGCCTGCCTTCACACGGCGGCTGCAGTTGGAGCTAAGCGTTCATACCAGGCCGATGCTGGAACCGCCTGTCACGCTTTGGACGATCCCTCGATAAGACGAACGGCAATGTCAAGCTTGACGTAGCAGAGAAAATGCATCGCACTACTGATAGTTGAACAGCGTGTTTCAGCGGTTCAGGGGTCATCCGCCATGCTCCCATGGCTGGACCGCCTGACATCCTCGGCTCATGAGCTTCCTCAAGCTGCATTTTGCCTGGCGGACGATCCGAGCGAAATCGCAATGACGCAGCAGACGCCCGCCCGCTCGAACCGGAGGTCGAGCTGCCCAGCCAGTTCCTGTGTGATCGCCTGCCGGAGCAGGCGAAAGCCAAAGCCCGGGTTCGGCCGGCCCTCAAGGGTGGGCCCACGCGACTCACACCAGTTGATTGCCAGCTTCGCTTCATCTCCCTGCTCCTGGACCGTCCAGTCGACCTGCACGTGGCCCGATGGAGAGGACAGGGCTCCGTACTTGACGGCATTGGTGGCAAGCTCGTGGAAGGCCATGCCCAGCACCACCGCCGCCCGCGCCGCGAGGTCGACCTCCGGTCCGTCGATCCGGACGCGGGATGAAGAGGTCATGTAGGGCCCGAGCACCGTCTCGAGGATCGCCCTGAGAGAGGCCCCTCCCAGTGCGTCTCGTTCAGAAGATTGTGCGTGCGCGAGAGGGCGAGCAGCCGCTCCTGGAAGCGCTCCTGGGCGACTTGCGGCGGCACATCGGGACGGGCAGTCTGCCATGCCAGCGACTGCACTGTGGCGAGCGTGTTTTTCACCCGGTGGTTCAGCTCGTCGATCAGCAGCTTCTGGCGCCGGTCCGCCTGCCGACGTTCGGTGATGTCCTCCACCCGCACTGCATACAGGAAAGTACCACCGGCATCCCGCACAGCTGTGCTGGTTACGCGCGCCCAGCCACTGCTGCCGTCCTTGCGCCGGAACTCGCTGTCGGTCGTGTAGGCGTCCAGCCCACCCGCAACCTGCTGAGCGAACAAGGCCAGATCGTGAACAAGGATCTCGGGATCGGTCACATGGCCGAAGTGCTGGCCGATCAGCTCCTCGCGGGTGTGTCCGGTGAGCTTGCAACGAGCCTCGTTCACCGACATGAAGCGCCCATCCCTGTCGACCTCGGCGATCCCCACGGCGGCATTGTTCTGGGTCGCCCATAGGCGCGCCTCGCTTGCCCTTAGGGCAGCCTCCCGCACGTGCAGCTCCGTGGAGGCCGACGCGAGTGCGCCTGTCACCTGATCGACCTCTGCCAACCCGCTCGGGGGCGACACCACGGGCTCGCCGCGACCGAGCCGCTGAGCCTGATCGGCCAATCCCCGCACCGGAACGGCGATGCGCCGCCCAAAGCTGCGGGCCAGGAGCAGAGACAGCCCGATCAGGCCCGTTCCGAGGCCGAACAGCGTCCAGAGGGAGCGGCGCAGCGGGGCCTGGACGATCTCGGCCGGCACGCCGACGAACGTCGTCCAGCCCGAGGCTCCAGAACGGGCATAAGCGCCGAGCACCTCCGTCCCTTCGAGGTTGCGCCCCTCCCAGATGCCGTCCGCCTCCCGGGAAGCCTTCAGGAACTCGTCAGGAGCAGCCTTGCCGACGAAGGTCTCATGTTGGCGGGAGCGAGCCACGACCCGGTCAGCCCGGTCGATCACGGTCGCCACCCATGAGGCGGGCAGGTTCTGAGCGAGCAGGATCTCGGCGATGCGCCTCGGCTCGACGGCCATCGACAGCACGTGCGTGACGGTGCCGTCCTTGAGGACCGGAACCCGAATGCTGATGATCGGCCGGCCTGCGGTGGCTCCGGTGAAGAGGTCCTGGATCACTGGCTGCTTTGTGGCGATCACCTGCTGGTCGATCGGCAGGTTGGCGCCCTTCGGCAGGGATGAGCCCCAGGGCAAGCGGGTGTTCGCCACCTGTTGGCCCATGGTGTCTCGGACCACGACGGCATAGTTGTCGGTTCCCTGCCGCGCCCAGGACCGCAGGGTCATCTCCGCCTGGCTCTGGAACGCCTCGAAGTTGCCCTCGAGCAGCGACGAAGAGGTGGCGAGCGCCTGCGCCGCCGACTGGATGCCTACGAGTTCGCGATCAACCGCGGCCATGATGCGCTGAGCGGTGCCGAGCGCTTCTTCCTCGTAATGGTGACGCTCCGCATCGGCATAGCGCCATAGCAGGATGGCCGCAAAGACGAGGCCCGGCAGCACGAGGGCGGCACCGAAGGCCATCAAGCACTGCCGGATTGTGTAACGACGCAAGAACATCATGCGGCCTAGATATCGCTGCCCCGGCTCAAGTCGAGAGATCACTTTCGGTCGCGATGAAGCGAAGCCTGTCTTGAGGAACGAAAACGGCACCCGACAGCACCGTGCCCGGGCCCAGTTTTTCCGCGGCACGGATCTGCCCGGTTGGGACCGATCAACTCTGCCTTTTCGGAAGGACTGAGAGCCTTTGAGGAAGGGCTCGAACGGGGGAATGGCGGATCCGGATCCGGTTTGCGTCAAAGGTCCGCCACGGGTCAAACTGCCCCGTTGGGCGTGGCCTGACGAAAGATTGCTCCCCTGTGACGGCGGAAATTAGGGTTTCGTCTGCCTCGTGCCATGGCCGGGCCTTCGCCCTGAGGGGGTCACAAGGGTTCCTCGGCCGTGCGTGGCGCAACATAGGATTTGACTCCGTCGGCGATCGTCGCTTGTCTTCGTCGCCTCTGTCGGAGATCGAACCTTGCTCGTCCCCATTTATCAGATCGATGCCTTCGCAAGCCGCCGCTTCTCCGGGAATCCGGCTGCCGTCATGCTGCTCGAGCGCTTTGCCGACGATGCGACCCTTCAGGCGATCGCTGCCGAGAATAATCTGGCTGAGACCGCCTTTCTCGTGCCGGATGGCGAGGATTATCACCTGCGTTGGTTCACGCCGACAGTCGAGGTGCCCCTGTGCGGACACGCGACGCTCGCCAGCGCGGCGGTCGTGATGGAGCGCCTGGCGCCGCATCGCCGAAGCGTGGTGTTCCACTCTGCCAGTGGTCCCCTGAGCGTGGAGCGCAGAGGGACCGGCTACATCATGAACTTTCCGGCGCGTGTATCGAGGCCTGTCGAGCCGCCGCCTCTCCTGGCAGAAGCTCTGGGACAAGACCCTGTCGAGGTGATGGCCGACGCGTTCAACTACCTCGCCTTGCTGGAGACGGCGGATCAGGTGCGCAGCCTGAGGCCGGCCCTTGCGGCGGTGGCCGCGCTGGATCGCAGCGGCTTGATCGTCACAGCCCCAGGCGACGGTGGCTACGACTTCACCAGTCGATACTTCGCCCCGGCCAAGGGAATCCCCGAAGACCCTGTGACCGGCGGCGCCCATTGTGCCCTCACCCCGTACTGGGCCCAGCGTTTGCACAAGACCACGTTCCGGGCCTTCCAGGCTTCGCGGCGTGGAGGTGAACTCGTGTGCCGCCTGGTCGGTGATCGCGTCGAGCTCGAGGGAAGCTGCGTGTTCTATCTCGAGGGAACGGCCGCGATCTGAGTCGGCATAAGGTCGAGAGCGGCCCTGTGTCGGTGATCAGGATCGGAAACGTGCGGCGCCTTTCATGATCGGGATGGCTGGCCAACCTTAGCGTAGGCCGTCAGACAGGCTGGCCAGGAACTTGATCGCCTGCCCGCGCCGGACCTGACGCCGGATCAGCACCTCGCCCGGGCGCTGATGCCATGCACCTGGAAGACGCCCTTTGCGATATCCGGACCGATGGTGGTGGTCGTGCTCCTGGGCTGCTTCTGGGCTGCTTCTGGGCTGCTTCTGGGCTCCCGGCTGCTCGAAGCAGCCATTCTACCTCACCGCGAGGCGGGGCCCGTCCGCAGCATCAGAATCGGACCTTCGCGCATTCAAGGAAAGGCTTGCCTCATACAGGCTGCATGACGCAGGTGGACGTTCCCTCGGACAGCTCAGGCATCGACGCGGCGTAGAGGCCGCCACTCGCCATGGCTTCACAAAAGGCCTTCCTGGACTGCCTGGTGAACGGTGCGGACCGTCGGTCGAAAACCCAAGCGGCGAGCCAGAGAGGCATCGATATGCAGATGCCACGGATTGCTCAGAGGGTCGGCAGACGGCTCGATCACTTGGCCGACCAATTCCGCGAGCTCGTAAATCGAGGTCGGCGCCTCATCGGCGATGTTGACGACCCGCCCATCCAGCGCGCCGTCCAGAGCCAACTTCACCGCGCTGAAGATGTCACGGTGATGAATCGTGCTCAGCTTGTGGGCGGGATGCCACTTCGCGTCGATCGCGTGAGCCGGCAGGGATTCCAGATGTCCGTCCCTGTCTCCGTAGACGAAAGGAAAACGAAGGATCGACCAGTTCAGGCCACTGCCACGCAGTTCCCTCTCCGCCGCCAGCTTGCTCGCGGGATAGGCATGTTGTGGTTCAGCGGCATCGTCCTCTCGACCAGGGCGTGAACCATGCGCGTCGTAGACGTTGCTGGTGCTCGACATGATAAAGCGCGCCTTCGGGGCATGGGCCTTGGCTGTCGCGATGAGGTTGCGCGTTCCCTCGAGGTTGGAACGCCAGATCAGGTCGGAGTCGGGCGTACGAAACACCGCAGCGAGATGGACGATTGCCGAGACGCCCGTGACGGCATCGACGAGCGAAGCGGAATCGAGAATATCGCCCTCGACCGTCGTCCCCGTCGGCGAAGCTTTCCCGGGGCGTACGAGCGCGCGGCAGTCGATACCGGCCTCCACGAGCCGTGGCAGGAGGCGCGCTCCTACCAATCCGGTGGTTCCCGTGACGAGGATTGTCATGTGTCTGCTCCTTTGCCGGATAGTCGCTCGAGCCGTTCCACAGCACGCTCCAGGACGCTGATGGTGGTTGTGATCGCCGAGGCATCGAGCCCTTCGAACGCCGCTTGGTGAATGAACGAGAGATCAGGGACCTCGGCCCACAGTCTTTTCCCGTGTGTCGTCATCCGAAGGTGCTTCTGACGCTGATCATCCTTGTCGGCGACCTGCTCGATCAGTCCCTTGCGCACCATCGCCGCGACGATCGCGCTCAAGGTGGCTCGCTCGACTTCAAGAATCTTCGGCAGTTCGCGCTGCTTGATCGAACCGTGCCGGGACAAATGGTGCAGGACATACCACTGCGTAGCGCCCAGGTCATAGGGACGAAGCGCGGCTTCCATGGCGATGCGACCAGCGAGGTAGCACCGCTTCGTCCACGCGGCGAGGAGCGCATTCTGCTCGGCAAGGGTTGTTTTGTTAGGCACCTGACAATTTTGTCAGCTACCTGACATTTTGTCAACCGGAGTCCTCCAGGCAGCCCTCCACCGGCGGCTGATCGTCCTTCACCGCGCCCGTCGGTTTCGGATCGGATCGAATTTGCGGTCGTGCCAGTTCAAGGCTCCCGCGGGCTCTATCGCAGTGCGCCGGCGCGTTCTTCAACATTCTCGACAACCACTCGGCAGAGCGTCCTACCGAGTCCCTCGACCCGGTGGGCAGAGTGAACATCTCAGGTCAGTCTGGTGAACTGCCCTAGCGCCACTCCCGGATGGGACCGAAACGCTCTCACGTCATGGCCGGCCGGTCATCACCCGACTCTCGCCGGCCATCCCGATCGGAAGGGTGCGGCGTTCCCAACAATCGGGATCGCCGGGACAAGCCCGGTGATGACGTGGAGACGGTGGTCAGGGCCGGTGACAACACCCTCAACGTCATGGCACCCTCCGCCCTTCCTCCCACCTCGGCACGTCATGGCCGGCCTTGTGCCGGCGATCCCGATACGGAGAAGCGCCGTACCTCAAACAAGCGGGATCACCGGGACAAGCCCGGTGATGACGTGGAGAGTGGGACAAGCCTAGTGATGACGTGAGAGGGTGCCCATCCGGCCGAGCGGTCAAGACAAGGTCCCGGACGATGCGCTAGTCCGGCGCCTGCTCCTGAAGGGCCGTCAGGGAGGCCTCAATGCTCCAGACGACGCCGGTCGGCTCGTAGGTGATCCCGGCCTGATTGCCAAAGCTGCTGGCCAGGCTTCGCTCAATCAGCCGTGAACCGAACCCCTTGCGCTGAGGCGGCTTCACCAGCGGCCCGCCGCTTTCCTGCCACCGGAACCGGAATCGAGCGCCCGCCCCCTCTCCTGACACATGCCATGTGATCTCGACCCGCCCTGCGTCCACCGAGAGCGCCCCATATTTGGCCGCGTTGGTGCAGAGCTCGTGCAGCGTCAACGAGAGGGCGAGCGCGACCTTGGGTCCGAGAGGCACATCGGGTCCACTGACATGGATCCGGCCGTGGTCGTTGTGCGGCCGGGTGGCGCCTTCGACGATCACCCTGATGCTGGCGCTTGACCAGTTCTCTTGCAGCAGGGTGTCGTTCGCCCGCGCAAGGGTCGCCAGTCGCTCACTGAAGATGGCGCCCGCCGCCTCCAGGGAAGGAGCAGTTCGCAGCGTCTGGGTGGAGATCGCCTGAACCATGGCGAGCGTATTTTTGACCCGATGCGTCAGTTCCTGCATCAGAAGCTGGCGTTGCTCCTCCAGGCGTTTGCGCTCCGTGATATCGTAGACGGCACCGACCAACCGCGCCGGTTGGCCCGCGTCGTCACGCACGATCTCCCCGCGCCGAGCCAGCCATCGAACCTGCCGATCATCCTGCCGAATGATCCGGTACTCCGTGTAGGCGACCAGATCCTCGAGCGAGCTGGCCAGCGACGTTGCGATCAGGTGACGGTCGTCTGGATGAACGAACTCCGCGAAAGCACCGATCCGGACCGAGGTGTGCGACCCTATTCCCCAGATGCGGCAGAACTCCTCCGTCACCATCACCTCGCCCGAGCGGATGTTCCACTCGAACGTGCCGATGCCTCCGGCATGCTGGGCAATCCGGAGCCGCTCCTCGCTGCCGGTGAGAGCGGCCAGGGTGCGGATGCGGTCGCTGATCTCCATCGAGATGCCGACGACGCCGACCATCTGACCGCTGTCGTCCAGCACCGGCGAGTCGGTGACATGGACCGGAAAGGTGTGCCCGTCCTTGTGCCGCAGGACAATGTCTCCCGACCAGACTTGGCCGGCCCTGAGGCGGTCCATGATCTCCTCGGCCTGGGGCAGCCCCTCCGCAGGGATATTGAGTTCCAGGATGTCGCGCCCAAGTGCCTCCTCGGCGCTCCACCCGTACAGCCGTTCCGCGCAGCGGTTCCAGTAGGTGACAATGCCATCGAGATCGGTCGCGATGACCGCCTGCTCAACGGCATTGAGGAGCTGCGCCTGGAAATGGACCTGACAGCTTGGATCCAGGTTCCCGGCCGAGGCAAGCGATGTCATGGCGTGGCGGTCTCATCCCTGGAGCTGCGATCCTCAGCCACTTTCTACAGGCTGCGGGCCGCTGTCGCCACCGGTTTGGCATCCCGGCGCCGTCATCTTGCCTCTTGCGGCCTTTTGGCTCCCGTACCGGGTCAACCCTCGTGCCGCGGGCCCCGAGATGCGTCGATCAGGGGCACCTGCCGCTCGCGTCCGCGACCGTTCAGGGCCACCCTGACCCGGTCGGCCAATTCGGTGCGCCGGTACGGCTTGCCGAGAACGTCGGCTCCGGCCGAAGCATTCTCTTCTGTCAGCAGATCATCGTTGTAGCCGGTCGTCAGGAGGATTCCCACATCGGGTTTCCGCTCGCGAACCGCATCGGCCAGCGCCAGCCCGTTCATGCTGCCCGGCATGACGAGATCGGTGAACAGCAGGTCGATCCTGCCGCCCGCCTTGTCGAAGACGGCCAAAGCCTCATCCGCGTCGCGCGCCAGAAGAACGTTGTACCCAAGGGCCGTGAGGTGTTCCCGGGCCAGGTCCAGGACGTCATTGCTGTCCTCGACCACGAGGATCGTCTCGGCCTGTCCTCTCGGTTCCGCAGGCACAGGATGCCGATTCGGCTGTCGGGGTGTCGCCACCGGTGTGTCCGCAGCCGGAAAGAGCATACGGATGGTCGTCCCCTTGCCCCGTTCGCTGTCGATTTCCAGACGCCCAAGGGACTGCTGCACGAAGCCATGGACCATCGCGAGCCCGAGCCCGGTTCCCTTTCCCTGACTCTTGGTCGTGAAGAAAGGCTCAGTCGCCCGCTCCAGGACGTGCGGCGGCATTCCCTCACCCTCATCGCTGATGGTGAGCGCAACGTAGTCGCCCGGTGGCAGGTGGTGAGCGGGAGCATTTCCATTCAGATGCATGTTCGACGTGCCGATCGTCACGACGCCGCCCTTGGGCATGGCGTCGCGGGCGTTGATCAACACGTTGAGCACCGCCATCTCCAGATGAACGGGATCGACCATCACCTGTGGCACCCGGGGACGCAGATTGAGCTGCACCTCGATCTGCGGGCCGACCGAGTTCTCCAGCATCTCGCCGAAATCGACGATCAGGTTATTGAGGTTCGTCGGCCTGGGCTCAAGACGAGTCTTACGGGCAAAGGCCAGGAGCTGCTTGGTCAGCTTGGAGCCGCGCTCGGCCGCCCGGCTGGCGTTCTCGAGCGGCCGGCGCAAGGACTCGTCGTCCGTGCGCGAGAGCGCCAGCTCCAGGTTGCCGGAGACCACTTGGAGAAGATTGTTGAAGTCGTGCGCCAACCCGGCCGTGAGCTGGCCGATGCTCTCCATCTTCTGCGCCTGACGGAAAGCCTGCTCCGAAGTCCGCCGCCGCGTGACGTCGAGCTGGGAGGCAAAGAAATAGAGAAGCTTGTCGTCCTTGTCGAGGACGGGCGCGATGAAGCAGGCGTTCCAGAACGGGGTTCCGTCACGCTTGTAGTTCAGCAACTCGACCGAGACGGCCCGGTGTTCATGGACGGCTTCACGGAGCTCGGCGACGGCCTCGCGGTCCGTGTGGGCCCCTTGCAGGAAGCGGCAGTTGCGTCCAAGCACCTCCTCCTCGGTGTAGCCGGTGAGGTCCTGGAAGGCGCGGTTGGCAAAGACGATGGGGTTGTCCGGCAGGTTGGGATCCGTGAGGATCATCGGCATGCGCGTCATCTCGATGGCCGCGAAGAACACGCTGCCACGTTCGCCGAGACCGGGCTCGGAGATCGTCGCCTGCTGCCAGTGGTGGATGCCGGGGCCACCGGTGGGGTTGTAGGACACATTCTCGTGCTCGCCCGCCGCGGGCAGGCCGATGCTTTGACCCCCACCCTGGACATCGAGGGCCGGCGGGTTGTCGTCGGGCCGGGACTCGTCACTCTGGCTCATGGATGGCACATCGCCTCTAAACGAACTTTGGAAGCGCGAACGGGCTGGGGCTTGTACTCGCCCGTCCGCGAACCGCCATAGCTATGGCGGACCTGGTCGGTTTCAACCGCGATGGATCGCAGCTCCCCGGCCGCAGCCGCGTGCGGCTGGCCCGCAGGCGAACCGCCTGTTCCGGAACGACCCGGGTCGGCCGGCCCCGCGGCGCTGCGTTCGAGAGCCGCGACCGCGCGGCCCCTCGCCATGACCCGGCGCTCGAGGCTCTGAGCATGGGCCAGGAACTTCCACTGGTGACGGACCCGGATCATCGGCGCACCCGGCGTGGTTCACGCGAGCAGCCTCCCCTGCCCGAGAATGACGTCATAAGGGAAGTCGTGTACTGCCTGCGCGCCAGGCCGATTGCGGCGCTGATCCGCCGGGCGTAATGTGACGCGTGGACGCATCATTTGTGGCTGGTTGCCGACCTGATCCGGGAGGATGCCATGGGGCGCAAATTCATCGACTGCCGTGCCTTTCCCAGCGAGATGAACTGCTCGATCACCATCATCGCCGACACTGAGGCCGAGCTGCTGGACGCAGCCGCACAGCATGCGGTGGCCGTGCACGGCCACCAGGACACGCCCGAGCTGCGTGAGCAGCTCCGGGGCGCGATCCGGGACGGCATGCCCGCCGAGGCGGCCCCAAGCCGCGCCGCCTGAGAGGCCGCACCTTCGGCGACCCATCCGGCGCCTCCCCCCTTCGAGGGAGGTTGCGCCGCCTTGCGCCCCTTCCCGCGTGGCGGCTTAGAGCATCGGACGTGACCCAGAGGGCCGCGTCAGCGAAAAGGGGACCCAGGGTTCGGGATCGGATCCGATGCGCAGTCCTTGAGGCGGCGCATAGAGGCCCTGGCGGCCTGCGCTCGAGACCGTCCCGCACCCTCCGTGCGGCCTCATGCGGCTTGCTGGCGGGCCGGCTCGATCGGGACCGCGATCGTGCAGCACACCCCCTCGCGCTCGTAGTCCAGATCGAGCTGGCCTGCGAGTTCCCGGGTGATGGTCTGCCGCAGCAGCCGCGAGCCAAAGCCGGGGCGCGGCTCGGTCTCCAGCACGGGTCCGTCCAGCTCGCACCAGTCAATGGTCAAGAGCACCCGCTCGCCGCGATCCTCGACCTTCCAGTCCACCTGCACCCGGCCCGAGGCCGTCGACAGGGCCCCGTACTTGACAGCATTGGTCACAAGCTCGTGGAAGGCCATGCCCAGCACCACGGCCAACCGCGCCGGAAGATCGACATCCGGCCCCTCGAGACGGACTTGGGAGGAATCCCCCGCGTAGGGCGTGAACTCGGCCTCTAGGATCGTCCTGAGCGAGGCTCCCTCCCACAGGGTCTCGTTCAGCAGGTTGTGCGTGCGCGAGAGCGCCAGCAGGCGCTGCTGAAAGCGGTCCTGCGCCACCTCCGGCGGCACGCCCGGCCGGGTCACCTGCCAGGCCAGGGACTGCACCGTCGCAAGCGTGTTCTTCACCCGGTGGTTCAATTCGTCGATCAGCAGCTTCTGCCGGCGATCGGCCTCGCGCCGTTCCGTGATGTCCTCGACCACCCGCACGGCGTAGAGGAAGGTGCCGGTTTCATCCCGCAGGGCCGTGCTGGTCACGCGGACCCAGCCGAAGCTGCCGTCCCGGCGGGTGAACAGGCTTTCCGTGGTGTAGGTGTCAAGTTCCCCCGCAACCTGACGGGCGAACAGCTCGATGTCGGCGTCCCGGGTGGCAACCTGCGTGACATGGGCGAAGTGCTGTCCGATCAGCTCCTCGCGGGTGTGCCCGGTGAGCTGGCAGCGCGCCTCGTTGACCGAGACGAAGCGCCCCTCCCGATCCACCTCGGCGATGCCGACCGCGGCATTCTCGTGCGTGGCCCGCAGGCGAGCCTCGCCCGCCCGCAAGGCCGCATCCCGCTCCCGGAGGTGCCGCGAGGCCAGGGCCAGCGCATCGCCGGCCTGGTCGACCTCGGCCAGGCCGCTCGCCGGTGGCGCGATCAGCTCGCCTCGTCCGACCCCCTGCGCCAGTGATACCAGGCCGTTCACCGGTCTGGCGATGCTGCGGGCGACCAACCACGCCATGGCGGCCGCAAGGGCCAGCAGCAACCCTCCGGCCACGGCGAGATAGAGGACGGACCGCCATGCGGCACCTGTGATCTCCGACCGGGGGACCGCGACGATGGTCGACCATCCCGAACCGGGCGAACGAGCGAAGGCGAGCAGGGTCGGGATGCCATCCAGGGAAATACTCTCGGCGACGCCTTGCCGCTCCTCGGCCAGGGTGCGCGTCATGTCGTTGGGCGTCGCCGACCTCCCCACGAATTGCTCGGCATCCCGGCTCCGGGCCGCAACCGTCCCGTTGCGGTCCACGATGGTCCCGATCCAGGTTGGGGGAAGCCCTTGATCGGCCAGGATCCGGCTCACGGTATCGGTGAGCATGTTGACGCTGATGAAAAGCTCGGAGCCATCATTGGCGGTCACGAGGGTATCGACGCCGACCACCGGCTGCTGGGCCACGAAGCCTCTGAAAAGGTTGCTGATCCGCAATGTCCCGACGGCCGAGCCCTTTCGATAGTCCATGTTCCCGATGAGAGGCAGCGGACTACCGGGCGGGAGCCATGTGTTGACGACCTGTGCCCGACTATCGGAGACGCTGACCCAGGCCCCTGGGATCCGGATCGCCGCCCGGGCACGGGCATCGAACGCGGCGTAATCCTTGCCGAGAAGCTGCGGCGACGTCGACAGCGCCCAGAGCAGCGCCTCGGCCTGTCCGAACTGGCGATCGACCATGAGCGACAGCGCGCGGGCGGTTTCCTGAAGATGTTTCTCGACCTCCCGTCGATCATGACGATACCCGGCATAGACCAACAGGCCGGCCGCGGCGAGGGCCGGGATCAGCAGGACGAGTGTGAGGAGGAGCAGGCGCGAGCGCATGGTCGAGAGATGCGGACGCGTGACCTTCCGCGATCCACTCTCCGGAACAGCGATGGAGTTGCCCACGGGATGATCACTCCTGCCTCGGACATGGAGACCTGACATAGACGGAGCCATCCATGACCTTGGCCATGGCGATTTGCAAGAAGGGATTCAGATATCGGGCCGCCCCCCCCCCCGTAAATCAGGAGGGTCGACCCCGGGTCGACGGCGCGTTTCCCGGGTCGGCCCGCATTGCCTTTTGCGCTTACGACAGAGTGGCGGCTTGGTTGAGGCCGAGCCAGTAGGCGTGGATCTGCTCGACCATCCGCAGCAGGTCATCCGAACGGGCCGGCTTCACCAGATAGGAGTTCGCTCCGAGATCATAGGCCCGCTTCAGGTCTACGCTCTCCCGGGAGGAGGTCAGGATGATCACGGGAACCCGGCGGAGGGCCGGATGGGCCTTGATCCATTCCAGCACCTCGAAGCCGGAGCGGCCAGGCAGCTTGAGGTCGAGCAGGATGACCGCCGGGCTGGATCCCAGAGCCCCGCCATGAGCGCCCTCGAGGGACGCCACGGCCTCCTCGCCATTGACGGCGAAGCGGAGCGGCATCGCTATCCCGGCTTTCCGGAAGGCCCGCGCGAGAAGGTCCCGGTCATCGGGATTGTCCTCCACGACCAGGATCGTCGTACCACCATCCGTCATTGATCCACCTCCCCGACCGCGCCCCGCAGTTCGATCCAGAACCGGCTGCCCCGTCCTGCTTCGGCGTCGACCCCGCAGCGCCCGCCCATGCGCTCCAGGCTGCGGCGCACGATGGCCAGCCCGATCCCGGTGCCCGGGTACGTCTCGACCCCGTGCAGGCGGTGAAAGGGCTCGAAGATGCGCTCCCGATGCGAAGGGTCGATGCCGATGCCGTTGTCCTCGACCCAGAGTCGCACCCATTCTCCTCGGTTCTCCGACCGAATCCGGATATGGGGCGTCTCTCCTGGCGCCATGAACTTGACCGCGTTCGCGACCAGGTTGTCGAGAACCAGCTCCAGCGCCGCGGGATGCGCCGCCACGGTGCCCAACGGGTGCCCGACCTCGATCACGGCGCCCGTCTCCTCGATCCGCGGCCGGGCATGGGCGAGCACCCGGGCAACGGCCTCCTCCAGGCTGACCGGGCGGACCCTCACCTCCTCGCGGCTCATGCGGCTGTAGGTCAGGATGTCCTGGATCAGCGCCTCCATCCGCTCGGCCGCCGCCATGATCCTCGAGGTGAACCGCCGTCCTTCCTCCGGCAGCTTCGGGGCGTAATCCTCCGCGAGGGCGTCGGCATAACCATGCATGGCCCGCAGCGGTGCCCGCAGATCATGGGAGATCGTGTAGGCAAAGGCATCGAGTTCGCGGTTGACCTGGGTCAGTTCCTCGGTGCGGTTCTCGACCTGCCGCTCGAGATCCTGCCGGAAGCCGCGCTCGGCCGCGAGCACTCTGGCATCGGCCCGCTGCCGGGCGAGCCAGAGCACCCCAACGACGATGACGGCCACGGCCAGCAGCGCTGTCAGCCCTGAGATCCGGGCAGCCCATCGCGCCTGGTCCTCCAGGAGCTGGGAGCGGGAGACCATGATCTCCTGCTCGGCCTGCTCGAACTCGTCGACAACGGCCTGGATGTCTTCCATCAGCGTCTGCCCGACATCCGTGCGCACGACCGCCAGTGCCGCCTCGAAGCCTTGCTCGCGCAACCCGACGGTATTGGCCAGCTCCGCCAACTTGCCCTCGAGCAGCGGCCGCAGCCGATGCAGGCGGGCGATCTGGGCAGGATCGCGGACGGCGCTTTCCAGGTCGCGGAACTCGGCCCAGAGGCGCTGGATCGCGGTCTCGTAGGGAACGAGGTAGCGGCGCTCACCCGTCAGGATGAAGCCCCGCTGGCCCGCCTCGGCGGCCCGCACGACGACGTTCAACTCGGCCATGTTGCGAAGGATGGAGCTGGTGCGCAGGACGAAGGCGCGGTTCTCCGCAACGCGCCCGAGGAAGAGGTTCAGGCTGACCGCGCTCGTCAGCAGCAGCAGGGCGGCGATCAGGAACGCGAGCGTGCCGGGGGCGGGCCCGCGGCGGGACGGCTCCCTGGGATGGGTGCCCTGGTCTCGACCGCCGGGGACCGACCCGGCCACATGCCTGGCTCCAGACAGGATCAATGGCCCTGCCTCCGCGTTGGCTCCGGTGCCGGATGCGCCCCGTCCGGTCCTGTTCTCGGTGAGTCCGATCCCATGCACATCCTTTTCGTCGACGACGACCCCGACATCCGTACGCTTGCAATTCGGGCCGTCCTCCAGGAGTTCCCCGATGGGGAGGTCAATCAGGCCAGTGATCTCGGCTCCCTCGAGAGGGTCTTGCACCAACACGCGCCGGATATTCTCGTCACCGACCTCGACCTGCGCTGGACGGACGGCTTCGCGGTGTTCGACCGGGTCAAGGCGGCCAACCCGCAATGCTGCGCCGTCATGTTCACCGGCACGGGCAACGAGGAACTCGCCGTCCGGGCGATCCGGCACGGCTTCGACGATTACGTGGTCAAAGGGACCCACCAGCTCCGCCGCCTCGCCACGGCTGTTCGCGCGGCCTACGAGCGCAACCAGGAACTCCGCCGACAGAGCGAGAACCGGGAGCTCGTGCTGAAGGAGCTGTACCATCGGCTGCACAACAACCTCCAGATGGTGATCAGCCTCCTGCGCATGACCGAGAAGACCCTCGAGAGCCCGCGCGACCGGGATCAGCTCGCCGACCTGGGGCGCCGCATCCAGGCTCTCAGTGCCCTTCAGGCCGAGTTCTACCAATCCGAGGACTTCCGCAGGGTGAACGTCGCCGGCTTCCTCGACCGCCTGGCCCGGAACCTCGTGGGGCTGACGGGAGGACGCGTGACGCTGTCGTGCGACCTGGAAGAAACGGAGATGCCGGTTGACGTAGCGGTGCCGTTCGGGTTGATGGCGAACGAGATCATGACCAACGCCCTCAAGCACGCCTTCCCGGGCGGACGCACGGGCCACCTGTCCGTCCGGCTCGCGCGGACGGAGGGACGGCTGGACCTGACCATTGGCGACAACGTCCTATGTGAGGGAGTAGCAGCGGCGCTGGGCCGACAGATCTCAGCACGCCGATTGGCGTGATCGGCGCTTCAGACAGAGTGAGCCAGGTGGCTTCCACCGTCAACGGGATTGTTCTCTCCCATAGCAAACACAGGATCCAGCGGTCACAGCCGTGGTCCTCACCGTCCTCAATACGAGATACATCCCAGGTGGAAGGCCCAAACATTATCTACAGGGTCGCTGGTGCGCCCTCACGGCTCTAACAGGGAGAGGTCCTTCCACCCGGCACCGGACGCTCAAAGAACGGCCGGTATTCTGCTCCGCCTTTGATCACCGCGTGCACCACACGGGCCATCTTGGCGGTCAAGGCTGTCATGGCCTTCCGGCGCAGATCGGCATCGTGACGATCACGCTCGGTGTAGCGGCCAAGTTTATCCCGGAAACTGTTGTCGCGCTGGCGGGCTGCCACCTGGGCTGCCCTCCAGAGGGCTTCGCGCAGGCGGGCATTGCCGTACTTCGACAGCTTGGTGCGGCCGCGGAACGTGCCCGACTTGCGGGTCGCCAGATCAAGGCCGCAGTACTTCAGAAATTGGCGGTGGTGCCCGAACCGCCGCAGATCACCGGCTTCCGCCAGGATCGTGAGGGCATGGATCGGTCCGATGCCTGGGATTTTGCGAAGCAGTTGATAGTCACCATGGTTGACCAGCATGGCATGAGCGAGCTCTTCGATCTGCTTTCTCTGGTGGATGAGGCTGCGCGCCTGGGCCAGAACCATGCGGAACATGGTGATGGCTGCAGACTCCTCGGCCACCGGCAGAGCCGTGGAGCTGCGGGCTGTCTCGTAGACGTCATTGAGCAATCTAGCCTTTGAAACCAAGCTGCCGACCAGAGGCCAAGCCGCCTGGATGAAGCTCTCCCGCTCCAGAGCCGTGATGCTGCCCGGCGTGGGAAAGCGCTCAAGCAGCGCGAAGAACCAGTCGGAGCGGCTGTTGCCGGCAAAGCGCGCGATCTCGGGAAAGTACAGAGGCAGGTAGTGGGTCAGGATCCGGTGCCAGGTCTCGGTCTTGGCTTTCGAGATTGCCGCATGCGTGTTCGACAATTCCTGCAGGTCATTGATCCCGGCCGCCAACGGGTCGACATAGCGCTGGGTCGCCCCGATCCGGAGCATGTGCAGGATCACCTGTGCGTCCTTGGGATCGTTCTTGTCCCAGCCGTTGTGCAGCGCCTCCCGGGTGCGGGCGAGCGCTACGGACGAGACCAGCCGCAGCTCGAAGCCGGCTGAGAGCAGGCGGTAGGCCAGCCCACGATGGTAATCGCCTGTCGCCTCAAAACCGATGAGCACCGAGCCACCGTAAGCTGCCAAAGCCTCGATGAGACGGTCATACTCCGCCTTGGTGCTCAACACGGTGAGCCGCCGGCGGCGGGCACGGCCGGGAACCTCGATGAGCACTTCATGGCGATACTTGGCAATATCAATCGCTACCAGGGTAGCAGGAGCGAGAGTAGGATTGTCCTTGGTCATGGTCGGTCGGCCTCCAGCGTGTGTTCAGCGACATCACTGTGAGACCTGCTGGCTGGCCATGACCACCCCACGCAGCGCGGCTGCGCAACCCGGGCCAGCTCCGCCGCGCTGCTTCGCAACGTGCTACGGCTCGGGTTACACAGGGAGCGTGCCGGCGGAAGGCTCCGGGCTGGGCATGCGCCTCGTCCGGCGTCTGGCTGACCAGATTGGGGCCGAGGTGTCGTTCGAGGCGAACGGAACGGGAACCACATGCCGGATCAGGATTCCAATGTGAACGGTGGATTGCGCGTGCTCGTCGTAGAGGACGAGTGGCTCGTCGCCGACTACATCGTGGACGTCCTCGAGGAGGCTGGGCACGAGGTCGTCGCGACCGTGACAACAGGCGAAAAGGCCCTCGAGTCTCTGGAACGGACCGGGATCGACGTTGCCCTCCTCGACATCAAGCTGAAGGGAACCCTGAGCGGGATCGATGTAGCGCGGGCGGCGCGGGCCCAGGGCATTCCGCACGTGTTCATCACGGGATCGGGCGATCCGGCCACCCGGACGGCGGCCGAGGCCACCGGACCGCTCGGCTTCCTCCAGAAGCCGTTCAGCCGGGAGGGGCTGATGGCGATCCTCGCAGGATCCATGCGGCAGGAGAAGGCGCACGGGAACTGACGATCCTCATGGCATCGGGCGCAAAATTGGGAACCGGTTCTGCGTGAAAAGATGTTTTGAAACAAAAGCTTGAAGCATCGGGCGTGAGGTCGGCGACCCATCCGCTGCTCGAGCCCCCGGTCACCGCCGCCCCGGCTTGCTCCAGGACCTGTGCGATGTCGTCGGCGATGAAGTCCTCGCCCTTGACGATCAGCACGTGGCGGTCGATCAAACTGGCTTGCGAGACTGAGAAGGTCACGGGCTTGCCTCGTCCTGCTCCTGGCGGCCTCAGAGCTTCGATGCGGCCTCTGGCCCGGCCGTTCCGCAGCGATCCCGGCTTGGCCATCGGCCCATGGGCGCAGTGTCGGGGATCAGGATGAACGCGGCATCCGGTGGTCACCGGGGGTGATTCCGGATCCGTGCAGGAACTCGATGGGCTGGCCCGGATCCTGACGGATGATGCGACCGCCTACGACCGCGACGGTCATTCGGCCGATGCACCGGATGAGACCTGTCGCACGATGAGTGCATCGGAACCCGATAAGCGGTCCTGCAGCTTTCCGTCGTCCCGAAACGAACTATATCGCTGACACGGACGCGGCTTCCTGCGTCAATGGCTTTGCAAGGTGGATCATGAGTTTCGTCACGTTCGAGGCGTCCATGTCTCATTCCAGTCCCCCTGAAGGCTGGAGCCGAGCGTTGCAGGCCCTCTGGTGGGATGCCCGGGACGACTGGGACAGGGCGCACGGCCTTGTCCAGATGGACGAGGCCGACCGTCAATGCGCCTGGGTCCATGCCTATCTGCATCGCAAGGAAGGCGATCTCTCGAATGCGGCGTACTGGTACAGGCGAGCGGGCCAACCCGTCGCGACCGGGTCCCTCACGCAGGAGCGCCAGGCGATCGCGGACGCCATGATCCGCGACGCGTCACGGAAGGAGTGACGGCGGCCGAGCCGTGGAAGACAGGCCTGCAAAGGCTGTCCGCACGTCCACCGCACATGGGATCTCGAATGTTCAAGGCAATTGCCTCAAGCATCGGACTTGTCGTCGACCTCACGTCCGATGCTCTCGTCGCCTCACCGGATCCTATCGTGAAGCGCTCGATGTGATGGACTCGATCACATCAGACGCTTTGTCGAAAGCGGCACCTCGGTCCGTGATGCCGTGGCGGCGAGCGATGAACTGGAAGTCGTTGTAAACGGTCCATACGGCACCGGTCTCGTCCTCCGAAACCAGCAGCCGGACCGGCCAGTCGATCCCTGCATCCGGGTTGGACGTGATGAACTGCGAGCCGAGTGCTGGATTGCCGAACACCAGTAGCGTTGACGGCCTCAGCTTGATCCCGGCCTCGGAAGCGAGCTTCGATTGATCGACCGCGAGGAAGAACACGATGCCCTTTGCCGCGATGTCCTGTTTGATCCGGTCGATGGTCTCTTTGAACGGGTAAGCGCTCCTGACGCGGACGAGTCCGTTCTCGAGCACTTGCCGGGTCGACTCCTCCGCCTTTGCGCCGGCAGACACTAGGGCGAAGGTGAACGGGATGAGGGTCGCTGCGGCGAGAGTTGCGATGCGGGATGTCATGGATGGGTCCTCCTGGTTGCCGCCCACCTGCTGTTCGTGAGCCATGCCGCGAGCATGAGGCCGCGCGCTCTTTGCCTGAAATTCCGAATGGCTTTCGAGTCCATGCCGTCGGGCTATCGACATCCCGAGGACAGGGCCGAGGAAAGCCATGGGTCGAGCCACCCGGTTCAGCCCATCATAGACGGCGGCTATCGGCTCCATCGCAGGCCGGTATTTCACCTGCCCTTCCGTTTCCATGAGCATGGCTCGTGCGGACGCCGTTGGAGCGCCGCGTCACGAACGGAGGAAACATTCCATGACCAGTCGAACCACGATCAGCATTGCAGGTGCCATGGCGGCCGCCCTCGGGTATGTCGCGGTAGCCCATGCCGAGCCCAAGCCTCCGCCGACGGCCGACCAGGAAAAGTGCTTCGGGGTTGCCCTCAAGGGGCAGAACGACTGCGCGGCCGGCCCCGGCACGACGTGTGCCGGCACGTCCAAGGTCGACTACCAGGGCAACGCGTGGAAGATCGTCCCGAAGGGCACCTGCACCACCGTGATGGCACCGGGCAACCGCATGGGCAGCCTGCAAGCCTTGAACCGGGACCTTCCCCGGTCCTGAGCCGGGCTGCGGACAAGGGCCGGCCTACCATCGGCCGACATGTGTCAACCCCGGGGACCGATTGCCTGCCCCGGGCCATCCCTGAGCAAAGGACAGGAGGCGATCATGACCTCATCAGCGTCCGTGGCGGCCTTCGGCCTCGGGGTGCTTCCGGCACGATCCGGATTGGGCCTGAAGCCCCGGCATTATCGGGACATCCTCGAAACCTCGCCCCCGGTGGGCTTCTTCGAGGTTCATGCGGAGAACTACATGGGCGACGGGGGACCACCGCACCGGTACCTGGAGCGGATCCGGGCCCATTATCCGCTGTCGGTGCATGGAGTGGGCTTGTCCATCGGTGGGGACCAGCCGCTCGACAAGACGCATCTCGCGCGCTTGCGGCGCCTGATCGAGCGCTACGAGCCCGAGTCCTTCTCCGAGCATCTCGCCTGGTCCACGCACGACAACCTGTACCTCAACGACCTGCTGCCGGTACCGTACGATGGCCCGACCCTACGGCGGGTCTGCGAGCACATCGACGAGGTCCAGGAGACGTTGGGGCAGCGTCTGCTGCTGGAGAATCCATCGACCTACATCGCATTCGAGCAAAGCGACATGGCCGAAGTCGACTTCCTGTCGGAGGTTGCCGGGCGGACCGGCTGCGGGCTGCTGCTCGACGTCAACAACGTCTTCGTCTCGGCCACCAACCACGCCTATGACGCCGGAGCCTATCTCGACGCCTTTCCGGTCGAGCACGTCGGCGAGATCCATCTCGCGGGTTTTGCCGAGGACCAGGATGATGCCGGGGGCCGGCTCCTGATCGACGCTCATGGCACGCCGGTGGCGGACATTGTTTGGAGGCTGTTCGAGCAGGCTCTCAAGCGAACCGGACCGGTGCCGACGCTGATCGAATGGGACAACGACGTTCCCGCATTTCCGGTTCTGATGAAGGAAGCCCGGAAAGCGGATCGCGCCCTGTCCAACGAGCGATGCCGCCGCCAAGCCATGTTCGCGACCGCATGAGGGCCTGTCATGATGGCGCTCCGAACGCTTCAGAAGAGATTCTCCATGGCCCTGCTCGACCGAACGCGCGAGGTGCCGTCGGGGATTCGAACCGCTGGGCTCGACCGGATCGACCGCCGCTTCGACGTGTACCGCAACAACGTCTTCGTCGGCCTGACCGAAGCCCTCGTGACCCGGTTCCCCGTCTGCCATGCGCTTGTCGGTGACGAGTTCTTCCGTGCGATGGCGCGGGTGTTCATCGAGCTGTCGCCTCCCCGTTCGCCCGTCCTCATGACCTATGGCGACGACTTTGCGAACTTCGTCGATACCTTTCCACCGGCGCACCCGGTGCCCTACCTGGGCGATGTGGCCCGGCTCGAAAGTGCGCTCACCCGCGCCTATCACGCCGCGGATGCCACTCCCCTGACAGTGGACGAGCTTGCATCCCTTGCTCCGTGTCGATGGGAGCAGATTCACGTTGAGCTGCATCCCTCCGTGCAGGTCGCGACATCTGTGTATCCGATCGTGTCGATCTGGGAGGCGCATGTCCGCACGGATGATCATCCCGTCATCGACAGCTCGATAGCGGAGGACGCGCTGGTGGTCCGGCCGGATCTCGAGGTGAAGGTCCACCGCCTGCCGCCGGGCGCGGCCACGTTCCTGACGGCGCTGCTGAAGGGCGCCAGTTTGAGGACTGCCGCTGACGTGGCGATGACTGATCCGCGCTTCGATCTCATCACCACGCTGTCGGGAGTCCTCGCCGTTCGGATCATCGTCGGCATCCGCAGCTCACGGGAGTAGCGTTTCGAGCGGCAGAGGAGGATGCAGGGCCGATGCCGACGTCCTCGATCGATACTTTCGGCCCTACGGAACCGATGCCCTGGATGTCGGTTTCCGAAGTCCGCGGCGGTGAGCCCCGCGATGACGATCCAGGAATCCGTGGCAGTCAGGCGGCACGCCGCTGATAGCCCGTTTCGGCAGGTGCCACGGCCGTCTTGGCGCGCGCTGCCTCGATCGCGTGTCGGAGCATCTCCAGAACGGTCGTGACTGACGGGTGATTCAGGACGATATCCCCCTGTCGCGACTCGCGCGCCTCCGACGCGGCGATGATGACCGCGCGCCTCCTCTGGTGGTCGTGGTATTCGTCGGCGAGGATCCAGCCGTCAATGAGACCCGGCAGGCAGGCACGCGTGTAAAGCCAACCGACCGGCCTGCTCCAGTCGCGCAAGGCGAAAAAGGCTTTCTCCGCGCTCTCTGCCGCGGTGACCCGGTGTCCTGCATCCCGCAGCCTCTGTGCGAGGGTCTCGCGGAAGATGTGATTGTCGTCCACGACAAGGACATGTTCGGCTTCGCTCGTGCTCATCATAACCTCCTTGTGCCGAGCCGGACCCAAGGGGCTTCGGCTATTTGACGTTCAGAGGATGGCATTCGGCGAGCACGAGCGGAAATATCGGCCGGCTTCCGCGATCATAGAAAGGCTCTATGGACCGCGGCATTGATGGCGCGCTCAATCGTGCCGATCCACGCCTCAAGCCGCATGAGGAAGGCTCGGGAGCGGGACCCGACGCGCGCTGTCATTCCGGTCAGCGATGAGCGGCAGTGCGTGGCATCCATCAGGTGGGATCTCCCCCGCTTCACGAGACACCCACGGTCGCAGAAAGTCCCATAGAAGGATGCTATGGGTTCGATGGCTTTCGGGCATTTCAGATCCGGAGCGCCTGGTGGCTTGATGGAGGGGCGTCAGGGCGGATCCATGCCCTGCGCCCGAACATCGAGCGACAGGAGGACGAGATGCCGCTCCTCGTACCGGTCATCCTGGGCTCGGTCCGCTCCGACAGGCAGGGGCTGCGGGCCGCCCGCTTCATCATCCGTCACCTCGAGAATGGTGGGTATGACGCGCCCCTTGTGGATCCCCTCGAGCTGAACCTCCCCCTGCTCGATCGCATGTACAAGGAGTATCCCAAGGGAGAGGCTCCCGCGATCCTCGAGCGTCTCGCCGAACTCCTCCGAAAGGCCGATGCCTTCGTGGTGGTGTCGGGCGAGTACAACCACAGCATCCCGCCGGCCCTGTCGAACACGCTGGATCACTTCCTGGAGGAGTATTTCTGGCGTCCGTCCGCCATCGTCTGCTACTCGGGCGGACGCTTCGGCGGCGTCCGGGCCGCCATGCAGCTTCGCGCCATGCTGGGCGAGATCGGAACCCCAAGCATTCCTTCCCTCCTGCCCATTCCCGAGATCGGCACGGCCCTCACCTCCGACGGATATGCGCAAGTGCCCTGGCTCGACAAAGCCGCCGGCCGCTTCGTCAGTGAACTCGCCTGGTATGCCGAGGCCTTGCGGCGCCGGCGTGCGGAGGGAACGCCTTATTGACGGTCGGTCCGTCGGGGCAAAATAGCGGTCGTCTATGGGATCGATTGCTCCATGGTATTTCCGGCGCGGACCGGCGGGTGGTGTGATGTCGGGACAGGACCGGCATCCTCCGGTCCTGAACCAAAGGAGGCTCCACGATGTCCGTCAAAGCTCTGGCCGATCGGGGCATTGCTCTCGCTGACGCCATACCCGACAGTCTCGTCTCGCTGATCGCCCGCCTCGCCGCCGGCGGGGTCTTCTGGCGCTCGGGCCAGACCAAGATCGAGGGATTCCACATCAAGGATTCCACGTTCTTCCTGTTCCGCGAGGAGTACATGGTTCCGCTGCTCCCGCCCGATTTCGCGGCGTACCTGACGACGTTCTCCGAGAATGTCGTCTCGGTCCTGCTGGTCGTCGGTCTCGCGTCGCGCCTGTCGGCGGCCTGGCTGCTCGCCATGACGGCCGTGATCCAGGTCTTCGTCTATCCGAGCGGCTGGCCGGACCACATTCTCTGGGCCACGGCCCTCCTGGTCGTCATCAGCCGCGGCCCCGGCATCCTCTCCCTCGATCATCTCGTGTTCCGCAGGCCGCAGGTCGCCGCATTCGCCCGATGAACCCTTCACGGGAATCCCTCGGAACCCGACGAAAGGAGCCTGACATGAATGACAAGCCTCACACCGGGCGCCCCCGCGTCGTGATCGTCGGCGCCGGCTTCGGCGGACTGACGGTCGCAAAGGCCCTCGCGAAAGCGCCGGTCGAGCTCACGGTGATCGATCAACGCAACTACCATCTGTTCCAGCCTCTGCTGTACCAGGTTGCGACGGCCGCGCTCTCGCCGGCCGATATCGCCTCGCCCATCCGCACGATCCTCAGAGGCCAGCGGAACACGTCCGTGATGCTGGCGAAAGCCACCGGAGTCGATCCAGCGTCCGGCGCGGTGATGGCGGATGATCGCCGCATCCCGTTCGACTATCTCGTGCTCGCGACCGGGGCCCGGCATGCCTACTTCGGTCATGACGACTGGGAGGCGTTCGCGAAAGGGATCAAGACGATCGACGATGCCACGGGCCTGCGCCGCAGGATCCTGCTGGCCTTCGAGAGGGCCGAGTTCGAAACGGACCCGGAGGAGCGCCGTCGCCTGCTCACGTTCGCGGTCGTCGGGGGCGGCGCGACGGGCGTCGAGATGGCAGGAGCCATCGCCGAACTGGCCGGGAAGGCCCTGGCGACCGACTTCCGCTCGATCGACCCGACCCAGGCCCGCGTCGTCCTGGTTGAAGCGGGCCCGCGCCTTCTGCCGGTCTTCGAGGAACATCTCTCGGAGGCGGCGCAGCGCTCGCTGGAGGAACTCGGGGTCGACGTTCAGGTTTCGACGTCCGTGACAGCCTGCGATGAGAATGGGGTCTCTCTCGGGGATCGGCGGATCGAGGCCCGCACCGTTGTCTGGGCCGCAGGCATGCAGGCGTCGCTGGCCGGCCAATGGCTGGGGGCCGAGACCGACCGGGTGGGGCGCGTCAGGGTCGCGCCGGACCTCAGCGTGCCGGGATACCCCAATGTCTTCGTCATCGGCGACACGGCCCACGTGCTCGACATGGACGGAACGCCCCTCCCGGGTGTCGCCCCCGTGGCGAAGCAGGAGGGCAAGTATGTCGCCAGGCTGATCGAAGCACGAGTCGCCGGTGGGGACCTCCCGTCCTTTCGCTACCGCAATCCAGGTTCACTGGCGACGATTGGTCGGAAGAAGGCCGTGGCGCAGTTCCGCCGGCTCCGCCTCAGCGGCTATCCGGCATGGTGGTTCTGGAGCGTGGCGCACATCTACTTCCTGATCGGCTTCCGCAACCGGCTGGCCGTGGCGATGAACTGGGCCTGGACCTATGTCAGCTTCCAGCGCGGGACGCGCCTCATCACAGGTCCCGATCCTGGTCTCGACCAGGACGTCCTGAGAACGTCGATCACCAAGCCACACCTGAAGGGGGTGGCATAGCTCTCATTGGGCCGGCTCAAGGCGTGGGGGCTCGAGAGCCACTCGGTCTTTCTCGGCTCTTGCGGCGATCGCGGGCTGGCCGAGCCAGCGCGCCCGCATCGCCTCCTTGACCAGGGCGCCGACCGCGGGCGAGTGCGGCCGCCCGCGGACGGTCACCAGGTTCACCTCGCGCCAGAACTCGGGATCGACCATGGGGCGGCAGACCACCATGGGATGCTTGGCGCAGCTTTGCGTCATGAAGCCGAAGCCAAGCCCGGCGGCGATCATGGCGAGGATCCAGTCATCGCGTTCGCTCCGGTAGACGGTCGCGCATCCTTCGAAGCCGTGCTCGCGCCAGAGCGCTCCGGCATAGCAGAAGAACTCGCAATTCACCCGATTCAGGTAGCGGTCGCCCGTGAGGTCGCTCGGGCGGATCGTGTTGCGCTGCGCCAACGGGTGGTTGGGCGACACCACGATCATGAACTGCTCCCGGAACAGGGGCATGTAGTGCAGGCGCTCATCCGGCTCCTGGCCCGGGATGCAGTAGATGGCCACCTCGAGATCCCCATTGAGAAGCCGGTCCTCCAACTGGGCCGCGCTGGCATCGACCACTTCGAGCTCGATTCCGGGGTGCCTGGATTGAAGCCCACTGACCAGATCGATGAGCTCGTCCGGCTGGATCGTGCACATCACCCCGAGCCTCAACGTCGTCTTCTTGAGTTTCGTGAAATCGAGGGCCTGCCGTTTGGCCTCCAGCGAGCGCGTGTACACCTCCTCCAGATGCGGCTTCACCATCCGGCCGAGCTCCGACAGGTGGGTATTGGCGCGCTCCCGGTGAAAGAGCTGGCCGCCCAGCTCTTCCTCGAGGAGCTTGATCGCTCGCGTCAGGGAGGGCTGGGCCACGTTGCAGCGTTCTGCCGCTCGTGTGAAGTTGAGTTCCTCGCATACGGCCAGGAAGTACCGGATCTGGTGCATTTCCATGGGATCCTCCTTCGAAGGGATTCTCCAGGGATCGGTGTCCACGCCGACAAGCCCGCACGCGTAAAATAGCACCTGCGGCTCCGGAGCCGCGATAGCTTTTGGCTATCGAGTCGAGGTCTGCTCGGCATTTCACTTCCGCCCCCACCTGCCCGACCATCCGATCACCGCATCGCGCTGGCTCCCGAAGGTGCCTCCATCCGGGCGCGGCGGAACAGAGGAGACATCGACATGCTGAACCGAATTCAAGGCGCTCATATGATCCGGACCGGGCTTTGCGCGGCTACCCTAGCGGCGGGTGCCGTCCTTTCCCTCCCGGCCCAGGCTGGGGAGTGCCCGGCGGACAAGGTCAGCCCCGGCGTCCGCACGCAGGGCGAAACCCAGCCCAAAGGCGTCACGGATACCGTGCTCGCCTCGATCGACCTGTCGAAGGAGAAGGTCTCCCTGTCGGACCATCAGCTCCGGACCCGGAAGCTGGTGATCCAGCCCGGCGGCGTGGTCCCTTGGCACAGCCACGAGGACCGTCCGGCCCTGATCTCCGTGGTCTCGGGCACCATCGAGGAATATGCCAGCAACTGCTCCGTGCCGATCGTGCATAAGGCCGGCGAGGTCTCGGTCGAGAAGAGCGGGGTTCAGCACTGGTGGAAGAACACCAGCAAGGCACCGGTCGTGCTGCTGTCCTCCGACGTGTTCCACGACGTGCCCAAGGCAGACCCTCACATGATGTGACCGGGGCGGCTGCATTGCCCGGTGCTGGGCCTGCCGGAACGAGCATCCGGCGACCCTGCTGCGACAGGAGACGACCATGACCGCATACAGCCGCCACCAAGCTCCGCCGCTTCGGGGCCATCATGCGGGCGCGCTCGAGCGTACGATCCTGATCGGCCTGATCGCCTTCCTGACGGTGGTCGACCTCTTTGGGACACAGGCCATCCTGCCGGCTCTGGCCCGGAGCTATGGCGAGACACCCGCCGCCATAGGCTTTGCCGTGAATGCCACCACGATGGGCATGGCAGTCGCCTGCTTGGGCGTCGCCTACTTCAGCCATCGCATCAATCGCCGGCGCGGCATCCTGATCAGCCTCACGGTGCTGGCGATCCCGACGGCCCTGCTGGCCATTGCGCCTGACCTGGCGACCTTCACGGTCCTGCGGGTCGCCCAGGGACTGTGCATGGCCTGCGCTTTCACATTGACCCTCGCCTATCTCGGCGAGCATTGCAGCGCCACGGATGCCGGCGGGGCCTTTGCGGCCTACATCACGGGCAACGTCGCCAGCAACCTGTTCGGCCGGCTTCTGGCGGCGGGGCTCGCCGAACATCTCGGCCTGCCGGTGACCTTCCTGTCCCTGGCAGGCCTCAATCTTCTCGGCGCGGTGATCGTTTATGTCTGGCTCACCCAATCCGCGATGGTGACGGCTCGGGACGAACCTGGCGCACCGCCTCTCTCGATCTGGGCCGAGCACCTGCGCAACCCGCTCCTGCGCCCCAGCTTCGCCATCGGATTCTGCATCCTGTTTGCCTTCATAGGCACCTTCACGTTCGTGAATTTCGTGCTGGTGCGCGAGCCGATCGCGCTCGGCCAGATGAGCCTCGGGCTCGTGTACCTCGTCTTCGCGCCGTCCATCGTCACGACCCTGTTGGCCGGCCGTGCGGTGCAGCGGTTTGGGACCCGGCCGACCTTCTGGGGGGCGCTCGCCGTGGCAGGCCTCGGCCTGCCCCTCCTGGTCGTGCCGAGCCTGCCGGCCGTCCTGATCGGCCTGATGCTCATCGGGGTCGGCACCTTCTTCGCCCAGGCGACCGCGACAGGCTTCGTCAGCCATGCGGCCACGACGGACCGGGGTTCGGCGAGCGGGCTCTATCTCGCCGCGTATTTCTCGGGCGGGCTGGTGGGCAGCGCGGTCCTGGGGCAGGTCTTCGATCGCTTCGGCTGGGGAGCGTGCGTCACGGGCGTCGGGATCTCGCTCCTGATCGCCGCGCTTCTGGCCGTCCGGTTGCGGCCCATGGCCGAGAAGCCTTTGCCCGAAACAGGGCGGGACGTCCCGACGCCAGCCCCGGCCGCGGTCCCCTAGGCGTACCCGGGGGCTCGATAGCGGACCTCTATCGATACGGCAGCGAGCCGGCATTTCCGATCGGAGCCTCCCGCTGCCATCGTCGAACGGGTCGGATGACGCTCCGCTCGAACAGCGCACCACTCCCAGGAGGATCACCATGAACGTCGCCTTCACCCAGCCAGCGACCGGCACCGCAAAAGCTCTGGACGGCAAGGTCGCCATCGTCACCGGCTCGACCAGCGGCATCGGCCTCGGAATCGCCCGCGCCTTCGCATCCGCCGGAGCGTCCGTCGTCATCAACGGCTTCGGCAAGCCGGAGGAGATCAACGACACCCTCGAATCCCTTCGGCGCGAGACGGGCGGCAAGGCGATCTACTCGGCGGCCGACATGACCAAACTGGACGAGATCGCCGGCATGGTCGATCGTGCTCTGGAGACGTTCGGCCGCCTGGACATCCTCGTCAACAATGCCGGGATCCAGCATGTCAGCCCCATCGACCGGTTCCCGGTCGAGACGTGGGACGCAGTGCTGGCGATCAATCTCTCCTCTGCCTTCCACACCATCCGCCTCGCCCTGCCGGCCATGCGGCGGCAGGGATGGGGGCGCATCATCAACATCGCCTCGGCGCATGCGCTGGTCGCCTCCCCGTTCAAGGCTGCCTACGTGGCGGCGAAACACGGGATCGTCGGCTTGACCAAGGTGGTCGCTCTCGAAACGGCGGAGCAGAACATCACCTGCAACGCCATCTGCCCAGGCTACGTTTCAACCCCGCTGGTCGAGGCACAGATCGATGATCAGGCCAGGTCGCACGGGATCCCCCGCGAGCAGGTCATTCGGGACGTGCTGCTGGCGCAGCAGCCCAACAAGCGGTTCGCCACCGTCGACGAGATCGGCGCCTTCGCCACGTTCCTGGCCGGCGATGGCGCCGCGTCCATCACGGGCGCCGCCCTGCCGGTCGACGGCGGCTGGACCGCCCATTGAGGAGGACGCCATGCTCAAGCAAGTCACACGTGATCGGTTCAGGACGGACAAGGGCTCCGACGAAGCGGTGATCAGCGAACTCGAGCGAACGGGAACGCCCCCGGAGGCAATCACGGAACAACGGCTCCCGGACACCATACCGGCACGCCGCCGCCGCATCCCGGAGGAGCTTGGACAGGTCGTTCTCGTTCTCCAGGGCGGCGGTGCGCTCGGAGCCTATCAGGTTGGCGCCTATCAGGCCCTGCACGAGGCCGGGATCGAACCCGACTGGGTCATCGGCACGTCCATCGGCGCCATCAACGCCAGCCTGATCGCCGGCAACGCGCCGGAGCACCGCCTGGAGCGGCTCCGGGAGTTCTGGAGCCGCATGCGGCACGAGCCGTGGGTGGAGCTCCTGGGCGCGTGGCCCCTGGTGGGACCGCTGGCCATGAACCTAGCGACCATTACTCAGGGCATCCCGGCCTTCTTCCGGCCGAACCTGCCCGCTTTCCTCGGCCTCCAGCTGCCCCTCGGATCGGAATCCGCCGGCTATTACGATACCTCGCCTCTGGCGCGGACCCTGTCCGAGCTCGTCGACTTCGACCAGATCAACGGTCGAAAGACCCGCCTGACGGTGGGAGCCGCCAATGTGCGCACCAGCGAGATGCGTTACTTCGACAACCGCGATATGGACCTCGATATCCGCCATGTCATGGCCTCCGGCGCCCTGCCCCCGGCCTTTCCGGCCGTGCGGATCGACGGCGATCTCTACTGGGATGGCGGCATCCTGTCGAACACGCCGGTCGAGGCGGTATTCGACGACAACCCACGGAAAAACTCGGTCATCTTCGCGGTCCACATCTGGAATCCGCAGGGACCCGAACCGGATACCATCTGGCAGGTCATGGGCCGGCAGAAGGACATCCAGTATTCCAGCCGCGCGGTCAGCCACATCGCACGGCAGAAGCAGATCCATCGGTTGCGCCACGTGATTGCCGAGCTCGTGCGCCGGCTGCCGGAAAAGGAGCGGATGACCGAGGCGGTGCGGGAGCTGGCCGATTATGGCTGCCTGACCCGCATGCACGTTGTCCGGTTGCTGGCGCCGCCTTTCGACGGGGAGGACCACACCAAAGACATCGACTTCAGCCCGCGGGGCATCCGCCGCCGTTGGGAGGCGGGCTATGCCGACACGAGCCGGGTTCTGGAACTGGAACCGTGGTCGGGTGACTTCGATCCGGTCGAGGGGTTCATCCTGCACGAAGCCAGGCCAGGCGTGATGATGACGGCAGGATAAGGACAGGCCAGAGATCACGGGATCTCCAGCTCGCGGCTGAATCGGAACTCACGCCACCCGACTGATCAAATCGCCAAGGGATTGATTGCAGCGCCGGGCTAAAGCATCGGACGTGAAAAGTGGACTTGCACTCTTGGGACCCATCCGATGCTCTAAGGCACCGCGTATCCCCTCTGAGGCACTCCCATTTCGCAGGGAACCGAAGCTCGGACTTCAGGCGTTGAAGCTATGCCATTCCACGTGGGGGAGGTCCGCATGATCCGCTCCGTGTTCACTGTCATGGCTTTTGCGTGCAGTGTGGCGTTCGCCGGCTCCGCCGGGGCCCAGCCTGTCGCCTCCCTCAACGGAGAGCAAGCCAGCTTCTTCGAGCGCGTGTTTGGTGGGCCGGTCTCCCCGACCGCGCGGCGGCTGGTCACCTGGCCCGGCACCCAGCGGCCCGGCACGATCGTCATCTCAACCAGTCAGCGCCGGCTCTATTTTGTGCTCGGCAACGGGCAGGCCATCCAGTACGGCATCGGTGTCGGACGTCCGGGCTTCACTTGGACGGGGACCAAGACGGTCAGCATGAAACGGGAATGGCCCGCCTGGAGCCCTCCGGCCGCGATGCTGCGGCGACGTCCTGATCTGCCGCGCTACATGCCCGGCGGCCTGGACAACCCGTTAGGTGCCCGGGCGCTGTACCTCGGCTCCTCCATGTACCGGATCCACGGCTCCAATGAGCCGCAGACCATCGGGTATGCGGTCTCGTCCGGGTGCATTCGGATGACCAATGCCGATGTCATCGACCTGTACAGCCGAACCCGGGTCGGCACCAGGGTCGTGGTGTTGCGCTGACGAGCGCCAAAGCGAGCGCATCGGATGGATCCCAAGAGTGCAAGTCCACTTTTCACGTCCGATGCTTTAGGAAATGGAGTCGTCCTGCTCAAGGAACCGAAGAGCTTTTGCATCTCGTAAGGGCGGCGTGCCAACTCCCGACCTCGCGCTTTCGATCAAAGGCGCGCTCATTGTGGCTCGAAGGCAATGTGCCACTTCGGTTCCCCCGGCAGGAATGGGGTCGCGCGACCCCTCAACCAATCCTCATGGCCGACATTGTAGTACGGCGCCAGAGGATGACCGGTCTGACCGGTCGGCATGTGAAAGATTCCTGTTCCTTCATGCCCCGGCGCGACCACGAACCGCTCCGATGCTCCCGTTCTCGGGCTCGCGACCCGGGGCTGGTAGAGATCCCCCGACTGAGCGACGCTTGGCGGGTTCAGGAGGATCGCCAGCCCAGGGATGGCTCCCGCAAGGGGATGCCTGATCTCGACCCGGTTGGCAGCGCCCCAGGTGAAGGCTTCAAGCCGGCCATGTGCCTGTCCGGCAACGGCGGACAGAACTTTCTCGATCGCGGCGTCCGCAACGGCATCCCAGTCCCGGTACCCAGGAGGGACAAGATGCGCCGGGCGCGCCGTCAACAGCCGCCACACCGGCTCGTCGGCCTGCTTTGGGACGAAAGGCTGAGTGGAATGCCCGCTCGCCGGCGTGGGCTCGCCTGTTCGCATCGGCGCCGTATAGGCAGCATAGACAGCATTGATAGCTTCCATCCGAAAGGTGCGGACAAGCCGATAGCCAACGGAGTCCGGGACGGCCCGACCGCCCCAGTTCTCCACTGTTGGGATAAGAGCCGCGTAGCGAGAGTTTCCCTTACTGGCTCGAAGTCGTTCAAGCATCAGGGCCTGCCACCGTTCCAGCAACACTCCACGATCATCCAGTTGGATCGCCACCATATCCTGTTCGTCGAAGAGGTCCTTGGCGAATAGCTTGTCCCTGATCTGGCGCGCACGCGATCCATGGGCGTAGGCGCCAGAACCGATTTTCGCCAAGGCTTCCCCGCCGACCACTCGACTGTTTGCCGTCCAGATGCGCCGGTTCTCGGGATTATAAACCACCGGCACGTCCTCCGGCGCCAGGTATCCGTTCCAGCCCTTGGTGCCGTCTGCCCAAGAGGTCGGTAATCGTCCATCGAACCCAAAGCGATCCGGTATCGCCGAGGTCACGGTCCAGCCGATGTTGCCTTGAGCATCGCCGACGACAAGGTTCTGATGCGGAATGCCCAACCGATGGGCGATGTCCAGCGCCGCGCCCGCTGTCACGGCTCGTTCAAGGTCCAACATGCCGCGCAGGTTCACTGCTGCCGGATCGTGCGCGATCCAGCGATAAGCCAGCTTGCGGCCCTGTCGGTCGGTAGCGATCACAGGCCCCCAGATGCTCTGATCGATAGACAGGATCTCGCATGCCGTGCCCTTCGGGCAGAGGCGCTCCTCCACATGGTCGAGGCGCCGAGGACCCGTGGGCGTGCGATAGAGATCAGGGTTTGCCGCGACCGGTTCGAGGATGACGACATCGCCCGTATCGATATAGCTGTTGGTGAAGCCCCAGGCGATCTTGCCATTGCTGCCGGCGACGACGCTCGGAGTTCCGGGCAGCGTAACGCCTGTGATGTCGAGCGTGGTGCCGCCGCTCTCGTCACTCAGCACGAGGCGTGCTCTGTACCAGGTGTTTGGAACCCTCAGGGCGAGATGCATATCGTTGGCCACGAGAGCCGTCCCGCGGGCACTTAGACTGCCCCCCACGGCCCAAGCGTTGCTCCCGCGGCTGACGGCCTCCTCCCCGCCCCCCTTGAGCAGCAACGGAAGACCGGCCTTGGTCCTGGCACCGCCGTCTGGCATCTCCGGCACCGGCAGGGTCGATCCATCGAGGGGTGCATCCCACGTTGTGCCCTCAGGAAACAGGAAGGCTGCCAGTGGGCCTCCGAGGGTCGCCTCCGCATCAGCGCGCTGTCTCTCGGCTGCCCCGTCGTCTTTCTGCAGGTCCAAATAGATCGCATAGACGGCCAGGATGGTGTCCTCGGCTGTCCAAGGCACGGGCGTGGAACGCAGAATCATGTACTCGAAGGGAGCAGCGCCCAACTCTCGCAAGCCTCGATTGACCCCACCGACATACGCATCGATCGTCGCGCGCTCGTCCGGCGTCATGGCGGCCAGAACTGTGGCGGCCCGGGCCCGGAAGCGATGCACGCGGTGCTGACGGTCCAGGTTCAAGGCAACGGTTCCGACCAGTTCGGAGAGTTCGCCGGCCGCGAGGCGGCGCTGACCATCCATCTGGAAGAAGCGCTCCTGCGCATGCAGGAAGCCGAGCACCCAGGCAAGATCGACCCGGGAGCGACCACTCAGGGTCGGCACCCCTCGAGCATCCCGTGTCACCGTGACGGGAGCTGAAAGCTCGCTCACCGCAACTCTGCCCTCCAGGGCGGGCAGGCTGGCGCGCAACTGCCAATACACGGATGCGGCCAATGTCAGGACCGAAATCATAAGAGCGCCCGCCAAGGCGAGTGACCCGCGGATCCAAAAGCGCGCCTGAGAAAGGTTTCCGAGCAACCGCATCCGATCTCCTGCCACAACCTGACGACCCGGGAGGCCTAACTGAGACACGCGCCTGAACCGTTTTGGTTCTCATGCTTTGTCTAAAAGACTCCAGATGAGATGGTGGTCAGCGGGTCCCAAACCATAGAAGCAGCAAAGGATTGGTCCGAACGAGCGTCAGTGTGCTCAGGAAGCGCTTTTTACGGACAGCTCTGCGGAGGAACCGCCATGGATGTCCCTCAGTCAAGCTTCACACTCGCCGATTGGATCGCTTTCGGATTGCTGGCTCTGATACCTGTTCTGATGCTCCTGGGCGTTCTTGTGATCCGCCGGGAGATCCATGCGGAGGCCCTTCTTCGAGCGCAGTCCATCAAGCTGAAAACAAGCAAGGATCAGCGGCAGCACTGGCGGAAAACAGCCCTCTCCCAGGACCTGATCGACTTGCTTGATGATGTGGACACTCTCCTCAACGCGAGGGCAGCCGATCAGCTGACCGCGCGGCAGCAGCATCGCGAAGCGGTCCGTTTATCCTGGACCAGCCGCCACATCCCTTTGCGCACGCTCGCGCTGGGCACCCTGGCCCTAGCGAGCGTGCTCTCCGCCATCCTGATGGTGGTTGCCGAAGGCCCCCGTAATCCTATTCCTTGACCGGCGCTGAAGCATGCAACGCAGGGCCCCATCGGGTATGGTAACCGTCGCCACTCGGCTGCAGGAGCACACTCGATGTCCTTTGCCACCAAACAGCTCGGCACCTTCCCTGACGCTATTGCGCCTGACGGTTCCGAGGTGCGGGTCCTGTGCAGCACCAGCCGAGGCAGCCTGGCGCATTTTACGCTGCCGCCGCATGCGGTCTCAATGGCAATGGCGCATCATACCGTGGAGGAGGTTTGGTACTTTGTGTCGGGCCGCGGGCAAATGTGGCGCCGCTCGCATCAGCACGAAGAGATCGTGGACCTGGAGCCGGGCCTTGCCATCACGATCCCGCCAGAAACCTGCTTTCAGTTTCGCTCGGTTTCACCCGAGCCCCTGACCGCGGTTGGGACAACGATGCCGCCGTGGCCAGGCGAAAGCGAGGCTTTTGCTGTCGAGGGGATTTGGGCTTCCACCGTTCGACGGCTCCGAGATAACCCGGCTGTCGCATCAGCGCCGGACGGCGAACGGCAGGGTCGGACTCGCGTATCAGATCCCGACAATACACTGCCAACACAGCGATTCCACAGCGATTCGGGTCAAACCGAGCCGTTGAGCGTGGCCCTATGACGGTCAGCTGACCCTATCATCACGGATGTTCAGTCTTCGTCTGCCTCGTGCCAGGAGCAGTCCTTTGTCGCGGCGAAACGATGCATCCGAGCGGCTCCACGCCAGATTGTCACTGATAGAACGTCCAGAGAAGACTTTCACTGAGTTCCTTCAAGGCCTCGACGGCGTCGGGCCGCTCCCGGGCCACCGCGGCAACGATGGCATCGGCAAGCGCGAAGGCGGCGGTCGGCGAATTCGGCAGCAGCCGGTTCCTCGCCGGAGCGAAGAGGGTGATGTCGGCGATGGGGACAAGCGGCGAACTCGGCCCGTCCGTCAGGGCCATGATCCTCGCCCCACGGTTCTTGGCGAGTTTCGCCAGATCGACGGTTCCCCGTGAATAACGCGGAAGAGAGATGGCCAGAACGAGATCATCCGGCCCCACATTCATCAGGTGCCGGACCGCTTTTTCAGCGCCTCCGCGGGACGATGCGAAGATGACGTTCGCATCGAGATAGAGTGTCAATCCTTCATCCAGATGCGCCGCCACATGGTGGCTTGCCCCGGATCCGACGATGAAGATACGACGGGCGCACAACAGGACGTCCATGGCCCGGGAGCAGGTTTCCTCGTCGACGGCCGCGAGGGTCTCGTCCAGGTTGGCAGCCTGATCCTTGAGAGATGTCACGAAGGTCGCGAAGGCGGAGCCTTTCGTGCTGTGGGCATCGGCGAAACTGTCGACGGGGGCCATCGCCAGTCGCAGCGCCTCGGAGAGCGCCGCCCGGAACTCGCCGTAGCCCGCGTAACCCAGAGAGCGGACGAAGCGTGTCACCGTCGCCGTCGAGGCGCCGCTGCGCTCCGCGAAACCCTCGATCGTCATTGTGGCCGTCTCTAAAGGGTTCTGCAGCACGAAGTCCGCCGCGCGCCGATGCGCGTCGCTGAGCGCGGCGTACACGAGCGCAATGCGGTGAGCCAGATCCGTCGTCGGCTTCAGGACGTGAGACACGGGCACTCCAGACTGATTGACGTCAGGATATTTTCATGATCTTTAATCTGAGAAAATAAATCTGTCAAAAAAGCAGCCACCAAGGGAACCGGAGAGACATTCCATGCGCCGTCAACTGTTATTTGCCTTCGTCGCCAGCACCTGCCTGCTCAGTGCTCCCGCATGGGCGCAGTCCCTCAAGATCGCGCTCAGCTCGGAGCCGACCGCCATCGACCCACACTATCATGATCTGACGCCGAACAATGCCCTGGCGGCTCATATCTTCGACGGATTGACCAAGCAGGACGAGAAGCAGAAAGTTCTGCCCAACCTTGCGACGTCCTGGGAGAACGACGGACAGAATCGTTGGACCTTCAAGCTCCGCCAAGGCGTAACGTTCTCCAACGGCCAGCCCTTCACCGCCGACGACGTGATCTTCAGCTTCTGCCGCACCCTGAAGAACGAGACGGCGATCGCGGGCTCGTTCGCCGACATCACGGGCAACTTCACGGCCGTCGAGGCGCCCGATCCGCACACCATCGTCATCACCACCAAGGCACCGGATCCCCTGCTGCCGAACTTCCTGTCCGGCCTCGCCATCCTGAGCTCGTCCATTCTTCCGCATGACAAGCTGACCTTCGATGTCGCGAAGAACTGCGGCGTCACCGGAGCATGGCCCGTCGTCGGCGACTTCAACGATGGCAAGCTCGCCATCGGCACCGGCCCCTACAAGTTCAAGAGCTACACCAAGGGGACGAGCGTCGAGCTCGAACGCAACGAAAAGTACTGGGGCCCGGCGGAGCCTTGGGCCAGCGTGACCTTCGTCCCGGTTCCCAATGCCGGCCCGCGCCTGGCGGGTCTCCTCGCCGGCGACTACGACGTGATCGAGAACCCGGCTGCGCGCGACGTGTCCCGCATCAAGGACGACAAGCGCTTCGGCCATGTGATCACGCCCTCGACCCGCGTCATCTACTTCCAGCTCGACGTGGAGCGCGAGCCGAGCCCGTTCGTGAAGGCGGAGAACGGCAAGAACCCGCTGAAGGATGCGCGCGTGCGCAAGGCGATGTCGCTCGCCATCGACCGCGACGCCATCATCAAGCGCATCATGGACGGGGCCGCCGAGCCGGCCTATCAGTTCCTGCCCAACGGCATGTTCGGCGCGCTGGAGAACCCGCCGAAGCTCGCCTACGATCCGGCCGCGGCCAAGAAGCTCCTGGCGGAGGCCGGCTATCCGAACGGCTTCCAGGTCACGCTCTCGACGACCAACGACCGCTACATCAACGACAGCCAGATCACGCAGGCCGTTGCTCAGTACCTCACGCAGGTCGGCATCCGCTCCGAAGTGGACGCCATGGCCCGCGCCATCTACTTCCCGCGTCGCGCCAAGAAGGAATTCAGCGTGGCGCTCGGCGGCTGGGGCTCCACGAGCGGCGAGGCTTCGTCCTTCCTGAAGCAGTGGGCCGCGACCCCGGACGAATCGAAGACCATCGGCGGCTCGAATTACGGCGGCTATGCCGATCCGGAATTCGACAAGCTGATCCGCACGGCGATCACCACCCTGGACGATGCCAAGCGGTCCGAGCTTCTCAAGCAGGCCGGAACGAAAGCCATCGAAGGCGGCGCATTCATCCCGCTGCATTTCGAGAGCACCATCTGGGCCTACAAGGCGAACCTGAACTACGTCGGCCGCGCGGACCAGTTCACGATGGCCATGCAGGTCAAGCCCGCCAAGTGAGCAAGCCGTGAACGAAGCCGCGAGCAGATCGGAACGCCTCCCATGACGGCCTACATCCTGCAACGTCTGATCCAGAGCGCCCTGGTTCTGCTCGCGGTTTCCATCGTGGTCTTCCTCGCCGTCTATGGCATCGGAGACCCGATCGAGCTCCTGGTTCCGCCACAAGTCAGCGCCGCCGAGCGCACGGCCATGATCCAGCGCCTCGGGCTCGATCTGCCGGTCTGGCAGCAATATCTCGGCTTCCTGGGCAAGGCCCTGAAAGGCGATCTCGGCATCTCCTTCGTCCATGGCGTCCCGGCGGTCGACCTGATCCTGGCGCGGCTGCCGGCCACCTTCGAGCTCGTCCTCCTGGCCATGAGCCTTGCCGCAATCATCGGCATTCCGCTCGGTCTCCTGGCCGGGCTCAATCCCGAGAGCCGTCCGAGCCGCGCCATCATGGCCGGAACGATCCTCGGCTTCTCCCTTCCGAGCTTCTGGAAGGGCATGATGCTCATCCTGCTCTTCAGCGTCTTCCTCGGCTGGCTGCCGACGGCGGGACGCGGCGAGACGGTTTCCGTTCTCGGCATCCCGACGAGCCTGCTGACCCTCGATGGCCTGAAGCATCTCGCCCTGCCCGCCCTGAACCTCGCCATTCCGAACATGGCCTTGATGATCCGCCTCGTGGCGGCGGGCACCACGGAAGCGATGACGCAGGATTACGTGAAATATGCCCGCGCCAAGGGCGTGCGCCGCAAGCGCATCGTCGGGCGGCACGTGCTGCGCAACATCCTCATTCCCGTCGTGACGGTGGCCGGCATGGAATTCGGGAGCCTCGTGGCCTTCTCGACCATCACCGAGACCGTGTTCGCCTGGCCGGGCATGGGCAAACTCCTCATCGACAGCATCTACCAGCTCGACCGCCCCGTGGTCGTCGCCTATGTGATGCTCGCAACGTTCCTCTTCGTCGCCGTGAACTTCCTCGTCGACATTCTCTACGCGGCACTCGATCCCCGCGTGAAGCTGACGGGAGAAATGGCATGACTGCTTCAAAGACGGCGGCCGTGACGGCCGGCGCCGATACGGCGCTGCGCCACAAGGTCCTGCGCCGGATCAAGAGCCGCCCGACGACGCGAGGCGCGGTCATCCTTCTGGGGATCCTCCTGCTGCTCGCGCTGCTGGCTCCCTTCATCGCACCGCAGAACCCGCACGACCTCGCGTCGCTGAGCGTGATGGACAACCGCCTCGAGCCTGGAGCGCAGGGGATGAGCGGCATCACCTACTGGCTCGGCACCGACGCGCAGGGCCGCGACATGCTCAGCGCCATTCTCTACGGTCTGCGGACCAGCCTTCTGGTCGGCCTCACATCGACCGCCGGCGCGCTCGCCATCGGCATTCTCGCGGGGCTCGTCGCGGCCCAATTCGGCGGAGCCATCGATGCGGCGATCATGCGAGTCGTCGACTTCATGCTCGGCTTCCCGTCGATCCTGATCGCCCTCGTGCTCCTCGCCTCGATCGGGCGCGGCGTCGACAAGGTGATCATCGCCATCATTCTGGTGCAATGGGCGCAATATGCCCGCCTCATGCGCGCGGCGGCCCTCGTCGAGCGGCGCAAGGAATATATCGAAGCCGCAGTCAATTTCGGCCTGCCGACCCGCCACATCATGCTGACTCATCTCCTGCCGAACTCCATCAGCGCCGTCCTCGTCGTCTCGACGATCAGCATCGCGGGCGCGATCACGCTGGAAGCCACCCTGTCCTTTCTGGGAGTCGGCGTTCCGGTGACGCAGCCATCCCTCGGCCTTCTGATCGCCAACGGATTCGAGTTCCTGCTCTCGGGTGAATACTGGATCGCGGCCTTCCCGGGCATCGCTCTCGTGCTCTTGATCATGTCGCTCAACCTCGTGGGCGAGCGCCTGCGCCGCAGCTTCAATGTGAGGGGCCAATGACCTCCCCGCTGCTCGAAGTGCGTGGACTGAGAACCGTCTTTCACGATCTTGCCGGGGCATGGCCGGCCGTCGACGGCGTCGATCTCGTGGTGCAGCCCGGCGAGATCGTCGGACTCGTGGGCGAGTCCGGCTCCGGGAAGTCGGTGACCGGGTTCTCCCTGGTCCAATTGATCGACGCCCCCGGCGAGATCGTTTCCGGCGACATCCTGTTCAAGGGAGAGGATTTGCGCCAGGCGACCGAGGAACGCCTGCGCGGTCTGCGGGGCAACCGCATCGCGATGATCTTCCAGGATCCGCTGATGACCCTCAACCCGGTCCTCACCATCGGCGAGCAGATGTGCGAGGCGATCCAGGAGCACCGCCCGTGCGGCATGCAGGAGGCCCTCGAAGAGGCGTCCCGAGCCTTGTCCCGGGTCGGCATTTCCTCTCCCGGGACGCGTTTGAAGCAGTATCCGCACGAGTTTTCGGGCGGCATGCGCCAGCGCGTGGCGATTGCCACCGCCCTTCTGAACAGGCCCGACCTGATCATCGCCGATGAGCCGACGACGGCGCTGGACGTCACGATTCAGAGCCAGATCCTGTTCGAAGTTCAGAAGCTCAGCCGGGAGACCGGCACGGCGGTCCTGTGGATCACGCACGATCTCGCCGTCGTCGCCGAGCTCGCCGACCGGGTCGCCGTCATGTATGCCGGGCGGATCGTCGAGACAGGAACCGTCGACGACGTACTTGATCGTCCTCGCCATCCCTACACGCTCGGCCTGCTCGGCTCCTCGGCCGCGATGGTCGCTCCCGGCGAGCGACTGAGGCAGATCAACGGTGCCGCGCCCAGCATCGACGCGCGCCCGAGTGGATGCCCGTTCCGTCCGCGGTGCGAGCGCGCCATGCCGGCCTGCACGCAGATCGATCCCCCGCCGCAGGTCATGAGCAGCGGGCGGAGCTATCGCTGCCACAATCCCGTGCCCGAAGGCCATGCTCCATGACTCAACCCTTCTTCGAGCTGCGCGGCGTCACAAAGTATTTTCGCGGCAAGGCAACCATCGCCCAGCGCATTCTGGCGGCAACCGGAAGCGCCCCGCTGCCTCCCGTGCTCAAAGCGGTCGATGGGGTTGATCTCAGCGTCGAGCGGGGCGAGGTGCTCGGCCTCGTCGGCGAGTCCGGCTGCGGAAAGTCCACGCTGGCGCGGGCCGCGACCGGAATCACGAAACCCACCGCCGGAGACATCATTTACGAAGGACGGCGCGTCGCGGACCTGCGCGGCAAGGACCGGCTGGATTATCTGCTCAAGGTCCAGATGGTGTTTCAGGACCCCTATGCATCGCTCAATCCGCGAATGCAGGTGCGCACCATTGTCGGAGAGGCCTTGCGGGTTCACGGCCTGCTGCCGAAGAGGGATATCGACGCCGCCGTCGACAAGGCTTTGACCGAAGTCGGCCTCGATGCCGCTTATCGCAACCGGTATCCGCATCAGTTCTCCGGCGGACAGCGCCAGCGTATCGGCATCGCCCGCGCGCTCGCCGTGAAGCCCGGGTTCCTGGTCTGCGACGAGCCGGTTTCCGCGCTGGACGTCTCGATTCAGGCCCAGGTCATCAACCTGTTCATGGACATTCGCGAGAAGCATGGCCTGACCTATCTGTTCGTCAGCCACGATCTCGGGGTCGTCCGGCATATCAGCGACCGCGTCGCGGTCATGTATCTCGGGCGCATCGTCGAGATCGGGCCGGCCTCGGCCATCTTCGCGGAACCGGCCCATCCCTACAGCGCCGCGCTCATTGCGGCGAGCCCCTCCACGGCGCGGCGCAAGCGCGCTTTCCAGCCGCTCAAAGGCGAGCTGCCCTCCCCTCTGGCGCCGCCCGGCGGATGCCCGTTCCACCCTCGCTGCGAGCACGCGATGGCACTATGCCGTGACGTTCGCCCGGCCCTGAAAGAGATCGCCCCCGGACGCAGCGCAGCCTGCCATCTCCACACCTCGGACAACACATGACGACAACGACTCTCCGCCCTGACATCGGCCGCAGCTCGCTTCCCTTCGTCGATCCGCATCACCCTGACAGGCCGATCGAGGTGAACGTCTATCGTCCGGCCGGCCACGGCCCCGACGATCCGGTCGTCATCGTCCAGCACGGCATGCTTCGCAACGGCGACGAGTATCGGGATTTCTGGATTCCCGCCGCGGAGAAGCATCGCATCCTAATTGCCGCACCCACCTTCTCCGACGCGCATTTTCCAGGACCGGAATCGTACAACAACGGCTTGGTGATCCAGGACGGCGGAAGCGTGCGTCCTGTCGAGAAGTGGCTCTACGGCATTCCGGCCCGCGTCCTGGCCGCCCTGCAGGAAGGCGGCGTGACCCGTCGCGCGAAGGCGCGGCTCTTCGGCCATTCGGCCGGAGGACAGTTCGCGCACCGGATGCTCGCAACGCAGGACCACGGCTCCTTCGAGGCCGTCATCGCGGGCAATCCGGGCTGGTACACCTTGCCGACCCTGGAGCGCAGCTTCCCTGAAGGGCTCGGCGGCCTCGGCCTCGATGAAACCGGCATGGCGCGCTGGTTCGCCTATCCGATGCACATCTTCGCGGGCGATCAGGACATCAGCACCGACGACCCGAACCTGCCGGCGCAGGCGGAGGCCCTGAGGCAGGGGGCGCATCGCTACGAGCGCGCACAGTTCGTCTACGATTTCGCCCGCCGCGAAGCCGAGCGCCTCGGGCTTCCCTTCCGATGGAAGCTGATCCGCGTCGAAGGCGTGGGCCACGACGGTGCCGCCATGTCCCGCGCGGCCGCCGCTTACTGGTTCGAAGGGCGTATTCCACCCGCCGAAGAGCTGATCACGGCTGAAGTGGGCGCCTTGTAGAGCAACGTCGCCTCGCCGACCGTCCACGACCGATTCTGGAGCAAGACATGAACGTCCGAAATGAGATCTGGCAGCACGTGGATGCCGCGAAGAGCCGCCTCGTTGCCTTGAGCGACCGCATCTGGGGGATGCCGGAGGTCTGCTACACCGAGGTGTGCTCGGCCGCCGAACATGCCGCGGAACTGCGCCACCAGGGCTTTCGTGTCACCGAGGGCGTCGCGGGCATCCCGACCGCAATCATCGGCGAAGCCGGCGAAGGCGGCCCGGTCATCGCATTCCTCGGTGAGTACGATGCGCTTCCGGGGCTCAGCCAGGAATCGGGCGTTGCGGAGCATCGCCCCATCGAGCCCGGCGGCCATGGACATGGATGCGGTCACAACCTTCTTGGCTCGGGCGCCATGCTGGCCGCGATCGCCTTGAAGAACTGGCTTGCGGAGAAGGGCATTCCGGGCCGCGTCCGGTATTACGGCTGCCCGGCCGAGGAAGGTGGCGCGGCCAAGGCCTTCATGGTTCGCGCCGGCGCCTTCGACGACGCCGATATCGCGATATCATGGCATCCCTACAGTTTCTGGGAGGTCGCGCCCGCGCTGTCGCTCGCCAACACGCGCGCCGACTTCGCCTTCACGGGCCGAGCCGCTCACGCGGCTGCCTCGCCCCATCTGGGGCGAAGCGCGCTCGATGCGGTCGAGTTGATGAATGTCGGCGTGAACTACATGCGCGAGCACATGCCGTCCGACGCCCGCGTGCATTACGCCCTGCTCGACACGGGTGGCATCGCGCCGAACGTGGTGCAGGCCTATGCCCGCGTGCGCTATTCGATCCGTGCCATGGACCTTCAGGGTATGCTCGACCTCGTCGAGCGCGTGCACAGGATCGCCCAGGGTGCCGCCCTCATGACGGAAACCAGCGTCGAGATGCGCATCGTCAGCGCCGTCTCGAACACGCTCGGGAACACGCCGCTCGAACATGCCCTGCACGATGCCATGGAGGAGCTTGGGCCTCCGCCCTTCGACGAGGCCGACCGTGACTTTGCCCGCAAGATCCGCGCAACGCTGTCGGACCAGGAGATTGCGTCGGTCTACCGAGCCATCGGCCAGCCGAAGACCGATGCCCCTCTGGCCGATTTCCTGACGCCTCTCGACTCGCCGCGCAAGCCGATGATCGGTTCGACCGATATCGGCGACGTGAGCTGGGTGGTGCCGACCGTCCAGGCGCACGCGCCGACGGTCGCCATCGGCACACCGTTTCACACATGGCAGGTCGTCGCCCAGGGCAAGATGCCGACGGCACACAAGGCGATGGTGCATGTCGCCAAGGCCATGGCAGCCACCGGGATGGCCGCGATCACCGATCCCTCTTTGATAGACGCCGCCAAGACCGATCTCGCCCAGAGGACACGGGAAACGCCATATGTGAGCCCGCTTCGTGAGGGGGTCGAGCCCCCCTTGGACATGTCGCGGGTCTGATTGGGCGCGGATGCCGCATGAGCGGCGAATATTGCCCTCTCCATCTTCATGAGCTTTCGGAACAACGCCTGCTATGACCGCTGGTGGGAGGCTCGTAAGCTCTGGGGCCAACTCATCATCGAAACGCGCTCGTTCGCTCGTCAGACAATGGATCTCGATGTGGCTCGGCGCGAGCCGCTTCTGCTCGGCCTGTGTGGCTTTGCGCATGGATTGGCGGCCCGGCTGCGCGACCAGGATGAGGTCGGCCGAATGAAGCCTTGGATCGGACAGGACATCACGGGCGCCGGCGCGAACCCGACCGATGCGGTCCTGCGCGAGATCGGGCGACAATGCGCCCAACTGACCTCAACCGGCACGATCAGCGACATCCGGTACTCCGTGCTCGAGCAACGTCTGAGTGCCCTGAGTGCCGTCCAGGCGGGCTGCGAGCGGATCAAAGCAACGCCGCTGCCCTTCGCCTACACTCTCCTGCTGCATCGGACCGCTTATCTCTTCTGCGTCCTGCTGCCATTCGCGCTGGCAGAAGCGCTCGGCTGGTGGACGCCTCTGCTTGTGATCACCATCTGCTATACGTTTTTTGGTCTGGATGCCCTTGGCGATGAGCTTGAGGATCCATTCGGGCAAGAGATGAACGATCTGCCCTTGGATGCCATGATCCGCGTGATTGAGCGCGAACTGCTGGAGGCGCTCGGACGAACGGACCTGCCTCCCCTCCTGGAGCCAGTTGATCAAATCCTGACCTAGAGCATCGGGCGTGAAAAGTGGAGCCACTTTTGGGGCCGATGTTCCACTCTTTGAAGAGCGCATCGTGCGGATTGTGGTTCGACTTCCATCACCCTCAACTGAACCATCACTTCCCCGCGATCAGAGCGGACGTCCCGCCGGGCCTATCAGGCGGGACGTCTCATCCATCCATGTACCGTTGGAACGCTACGGATCCGGTCGAAAGGCAGGGCCCGCTGTGGATCGACGAGAGCCTTCCCGCCGAGTCATGTGCTGGCCCGGCCATTGGGCCGTTGCTGAACATCATCGTACTTCCGGGAAGCGCCAGCAAAGGAAATTCGACGCACAGAACGCCACGATCCCGTTCATCCGACGTTGCCCTCCTGAGGCCCGGAGAGCGTCGTGCGAGGAAGCGGGGCCCGGTTCTTCGCGAAGAAGGAAGCTTCACCGACGAGACTGGGCCAGCATCCTGATCCCGTCAGAATGCAATCTGCTTTGGAATGCGCGTGCGTCCGACAGACCTTGCTCAGGTCCTGACGTCCAACGGAACTGTTGGGACCAGAACCTGGGAGGGGTCCTTTCCGCGATCGATGCTTGGCCTGTCGCGGCGGTACGGCTTCGCAAAATGCGCTTCGAGACGACGTCCAACAAAAGCGATCGCCCAGCACAGCACGAAATAGACAACCAGAATGGCGCCGTAAACGAGGTAAGCAGGGCTCCCGCCGCGCGCGATCGTCGTCTGTTCGATGAGGACTTGTGCCGAGCGCAGGAGCTCGTTGACACCGAGGACCGCGCCAAGCGAGCTCGCCTGCACCAATCCGGTCACGAGGCTGATGTAAGGCGGTAGGATAACGGGCATGGCTTGAGGGACGACCACCAGAAGAAGCCCCTTCCAGCCGCTGAGCCCAAAAGCCTGAACCGTCTCCCATTGTCCTCTGGGGACGGCGGCGAGGCCCGCACGAATGATATGCGCGCCGTTCGCGCCACCCCAGACCGATACGCTGAGCGCGCTCGACCAGAACGGATTCAGCGAGATCCCGATATTGGGCAGGATGAAGTAGACGAGCAGCACCGTCACCATGAGGGGGATGTCCCGCAGACATTCCACGATGAGGAAAACGGGGCGGCTAAGCCAGCGGGACGGCAACGACAGGCCGGCCGCAAAGAGGATCGCGAACAGGGTTCCGCCCAGGATCATCACCAGCGACAGGAGCAGCGTGTTCAGGAGGCCGTCGAACAGGAAAGACCGGAACTCGAGAAGTAGCATTCACTATCTCCCTGCAAAAGGCCGATTGAGGCGATGCTCCAGTGCGTGCCCCAGGCCGGACAGAGCAAAGACGCAGAGCAGGTAGATCACGCAGATGGAGAAGAACATCTCGATGGCCCGGAAATCATAGGCAATGCGATCGACGGCCACGAAGGTCAGTTCCACGAGGCCGATAGCCTGGAGATAGGCGGAGTTCTTGACCGTGGCTACGATTGTGTTCATCGAGGACGGCAGCGCTGCCCGGGCGGCCAGCGGGAAAACAACCAGAAGAGCATGATGCCAGCGTTTCAGGCCGAGGGATGCGGACGCATCGCGAACACCATGGCTGACGGCGGCAAGCCCTCCGCGGAAGTTCTCGATCTGAAAGGCGCTTGCCCATAAGGTCAGTGCCGCGACGCCTGACCAGAAGACCGACAGGCGCAGACCAAGGCTCGGCAGGCCATAGAAAATGAAGAAGATCTGCACGAGATACGGCGTACCGCGGATGAACTCGACATAGCCGGTGACGAGATATTCAGCCGGCTTGAAGCCGCTCGTGCGCAGCGCAGCGCCGACGGCACCGACGATGCATGAAAGCAGGATGGCGAGACCGCTGACCGTGAGGGTCACTTTCAGCCCCCTCAACAGGTCCGGCAGCGCATCGAGAATATAATTGAAATCCATCACATTCCGACCTTTGCTGAAGATGGTCGACCGAGCATCCGAGGTGGTTGCGGGGTGGAGGATTTGGCCTCCACCCGGCCTCTGTCAGCCGCTCAGTTCGTGGCCGGCGGATCGGTCTCGAAGGACTTGATCATCTCCTTGGCGACGATCGGGTCGGAGACGTGGCTGGGCACCACCTGCGAAAAGAATTTCTCCTCTTTCATTTTCTTCAGGGCGGCATTCACAAAGGCCTTGAGCTCAGGCTCGTTCTTGCGAATGCCGACACCGTTGAACCCGAGATCGACTTCCTCCTTGAGAATACGGAAAGCGGGATAGTTGCTGATCAGGGTCGCAATCGTGACTGCATCGCCCACATATCCGTCGGCCCGACCCTGCTGGAGGGCCTGGATGTTATCTGCATTGGTGTTGAGCTGCACGAATTGAATGCCGGGAATGCGGTCGCGCAACCATTTGAGCTGATTGCCGCCCTTCACGATCAGGATCGACTTTCCCTCGAGATCCGCGAGCTTCTGGACCGGGCTGTCCTTCGGCACGATGACGTTGCTGCCGCCCCAGTAATAGATGTCGGAATAATCGATCACCTGCTCGCGCGGCGGGGTCTTGCCGAGGGTCGCGAGGATGAGGTCGATCTTGCCGCCGGTCAGGGATGGAATGCGCGCGTCGGTGGCGACGCAGCTCAGCTCCGCCTTGTCCGGGGAGCCGAAGGCATAGGTGCCGATCTTCTTCGCCATCTCGACCTCCACGCCGACCGGCTTGCCGTCGGGGCCCGAGGAGCCGAACGGCGGGGAGTCGCACTTGACTCCGATGCGGATGACGCCCGCATCCTTGATCGCCTTCGGCAAGGCTGGAAGATCCTGCGCCGAGGCTGCCGTCGCCTGAGACGCGATGGCGGCGATGAAGCCCAATGATGCGATAGCGTAGCGAAGCATGCTGATCTGTCGGTTCATGGATATTTCCCTTTGGATTTCTGGGTCTGGAGGTGCGAACGTTGATCGTTCGTCGATTTGTTGCTGCGGAACGCGGCCGTCCGCGGGAAGCCCGTTGTTCTCCCAGAGCATCGGACGTGAAAAGTAGACCCGCTTTTGGGATCGATTCCGATGCTCAACCTCTTGAGCGGCGCGCCGCTCGACGTGAAACACCGGGTCCACTTTTTCGCCCGGCGCGCTAGTGCAGGATCTGGCTCAGGAAGGCCCGGGTGCGACGTTCCCGAGGGTTGCGGAAGAACTCGTCAGGAGGTGCCGTCTCCACGACCCGGCCCGCATCCATGAAGATCACCCGGTCGGCGACCTGCCGGGCGAAGCCCATTTCGTGCGTGACGCACACCATGGTCATTCCGTCGCTGGCAAGTTGCGCCATCGTGTCCAGAACTTCGCGCACGAGCTCGGGGTCGAGTGCCGAGGTCGGTTCGTCGAACAGCATGATCTTCGGGTTCATGCAGAGCGAGCGTGCAATGGCAGCTCGCTGCTGCTGCCCACCAGACAGCTGGCTCGGATAGAAGTTTGCTTTGTCCGGAATGCGTACGCGCTCGAGATAGCGCAGCGCCAGGGCGTCTGCGTCCTTCCGCGGCACCCCCTTAACCCACCGGGGCGCGAGGGTGCAGTTCTCCAGAACGGTCAGGTGCGGATAAAGATTGAAGCTCTGAAACACCATGCCGATATCCTGACGGACACGCTCGATGCTGCGCTTGCTCTCCGTGAGCTCGATCCCGTTGACGACGATCCGGCCTTTCTGGTGCTTCTCAAGATGGTTGATGCAGCGGATCATCGTGGATTTCCCCGATCCGGACGGACCGCAGACGACGACCTTCTCGCCTTTCCCCACTGTCAGATTGATGTCATGCAGCACCTGCACTGTGCCGAACCATTTGTCGACGTTGCTGAACTCGACGCATACATCTTGGCTGCCGCCGGTCGCATGATTGCTGGTCTGTCCCATGTCCGTCTCCCGAGACTGCTGTCCTAGGTTCAGCTTTGTTCAAAGGTTGGCTCTCCGCCTCGCGCGGAGAACCGCCAGGTGCTGGCCGCTACGCGAACCGGTCGGGCCGGAACGTGGCGAGCAGAGGGCTCGCCTCCCCCGTGACGATTTCCCGGGCCAGCAATTCACCCGTGATCAAACCCATCGTGGCACCGCTGTGAGTAAAGGCTACGTAATAACCCGGAACCGCCTCGAGGGCGCCGAGAACCGGTTCGCCATCCTTCGGCACAGGCTTCGGCCCGGCGGCATAAGAGTCGATTTCGATCTTCGGATTGTCGGCGAGCACCGCAGAGGCCTCCTCCGCGAGCTTCTGGACCGTCGACTCCCGCACCTCGTAGGTCCCATCCGCATGGCGGACGACCTCATCCTCCGACCAGGCAGAGTCGAACACGATGGCGCCGTCCGGCGTGGGGCGCACAGCCACGCGCGGCGTGTTGAGAACAGCCCGCAGACCAGTTTTGAGCGGCTTCGAGCGGACCAGAAGCGAGATCGGGGTTGCGTCCGGAATGGCAACGCCGACATCTGCAACCATCTTGGGGACGGCAGCGCCGGCAGCCACCAGGACGGCATCGGCCACAATCTGTCTGCCGCTCGACGTCGATACTCCTGTTGCTCGCCCGCCCTTGACATCGACGCTGGCCCGACCCGCATGCGTGAGGATCTCGCCGCCCAGCGTGGCAAACTCGTCGAGCAGCACACGGATCAGGGACGGCAGGTCCACCCAGCCCTCTCCGGGATTGAAGATCGCGCCCTGACGCGTGATCGCACGCGCATCGACGCCCGGCGTCATGGCGGCGACCTGTTCAGGAGCAAGAAGCCGCGCGTCGTAGCCGATGCTCTGTTCGTGCGCGAACGCCTCGGCGATCCTGTTCGAGCTGTCATCGGCATCCCACGTCAGACCTCCGTCGAAGCGCAGCCAGGGCGCGGCGGGGTACCGGGCCGCCAGGGTGCGGTAGCGATCGATGCCGATCATGCGCAGCTTATGATATTCGGCAGAGCGGAAACGAGCCGAGTTCAGCCAGGCGAGCGAGCGGCCCGAGGCTTCGCTCGACAATCCACCTTCGGTTACCAACGTCACGCGAGCGCCCAAGCGCGCAAGCTGTACAGCTGAGGACGCCCCGAGAATCCCGCCGCCGATGACAGCAACCCGCAAAGATGAGGATGGAGAATTCACCAGATAGTTCCTTCTGTGGTTGTGCTCGTTGACTGGTTCAATCTGTCAGCCCGGGAGACCGGCAGGCCGATCTGTTGGAAGGCAATCAGGGGCGCTCCCATTTCCCGGTCTGCGCCGAGCGGAAGAGAGCGTCGATCACACGCATGTTCGACACGGCGTCGGCGGTTCCCCATTCGAGGGGCTTCTCGCCGAGCACCGCCTGTGAGAAGGCATCGCCCTGCAAAGTGTACTGATCACTGGCGGGTATCGTGATGACGTCCCTGCCGCCGCCGGAGAGATCCCGCCCGTCGTCGGCCACGATAACGGCTTCCATGCCGGCAGGCGCATTGAACGGAATCTGGATTTCGATACGCCCTTGGGTACCGAGGATCTGCACACGCTGGCATGGCACGAGCTGGGTCGCGGAGGTGAAGGTCATCTGCCGGCCGCCGGGGAATTCCGCCAAGCCGCTGCTCAAGCGGTCCGTTCCCATCTGGGGATCCCTGTCGAACAGGCCGATCACGCGCTCCGGCTCGGCGTCAAACACGAAACGGGCCGTGTTGATGGCATAGCAGCCGATATCGTAGAGCCCTCCGCCGCCGATATCGGCCTGATTGCGGATGTTGCTGGGATCCGTCAGGAAATAGGAGAAGATTGTCTGGATGGCACGCACCTCTCCCAGGCGTCCGCTGCGAACGATCTCGCGCACACGCTGCCATTGCGGATGGAAGCGCACCATGAAGGCTTCGCCCACGAGCAAGCCGCTCTTCTTCTGAGCAGCCTCGATCTGCCGCGCCTCCTCGGCATTGAGAGCAATCGGTTTTTCGCACAGGACATGCTTGCCGGCCTCGAGCGCCTTGATGGTCAGAGGCGCATGCAGATGGTTCGGAAGCGGATTGTAGATCGCGTCGATGTCCGGATCGGCGAGCAGCGCCTCATACGACCCATAGGCCTTTGGAATTCCGAGATCCACGGCGGCTTCGCGGGCCCGGTCTTCATCTCGGGACGCAATCGCCACAACCTCCGTGAAGGCTCCTGCCTTCATGGCCGGAATGACGTGTTTCCTGGCGATTTGGGCGGTGCTCAGCACACCCCACCTGACTTTTTTCGACACGGGTCATACACCTTTGCAGAGGAGAACGAGCCAAACAGCACGGCTGCTGCGTCGCGCTGAGCGAATGGGCGTTTGGAGAGGGTCGGAAGCCCCATTGGCGCGGCAAGCCACGCCGGTGCGAGGGGACAACGCACGGCCATGCTGAAGCCGCCATGCCGCTCCGGCTCCGGCTCCGGCACCAGCGTCACGGCCGCTCTGTCCTGTCCTCACGCTGCGACCTCGATCCACACTCATCTTGGTTTCCATTTCCGATGAACGAGACAAACTGATAGTATGAGACCGGTTTCAATGCTATTTGAGACCGGTCTCATTTGTCAACAGGCGCTCTGCTTGACGATTCAACAGATTGCCTCTTAGGTCGTCGGCCATGAACAACAGAACGGTCCAGAAGCGGTTGGTCACTCTCCAGGACGTCGCCCGTGAGGCGGGCGTCTCCAAGGCTACGGCCGCCAGGGTGCTGGGCAGCTATGGAACGGCTAGCCCGGAGGTGAAGGAAAAAGTTCTTCATGCGGCGCGTATTCTGGGCTATCGGCCGAATGAACTCGCCCGCAGCATGACGACGGGCCGCTCGCGAACAATCGGTGTTGTCGTCGGCGACATCGAGAACCCCTATTTCGGGCAGGCCGTCCGTGGCATCAGCGAAGTGGCGAGCGCCGCAGGGTTCGACGTCATCCTGGCCAATTCCGGGGAAGTGGTCGGCAGGGAGCAGGCCGCCGTCCAGGTGCTTCTCGGCAAGCGGGTTGACGGCCTGATCATCACTCCTGCATCCATGTTCGATATCCAGCATCTGGAAGCTGTGCAGAGATCTGGCAGGCCGCTGGTTCTGCTGGACCGCGCCATTCCCAAGCTGAAGGTCGACAGCGTCATCACGGACGACCAGGCCGCAGCCGCAGTGGCCACGCGCATGCTGATCGAGGCCGGACACAGGCGGATCGCCTACATCACGGCGACGGCTTCCGATGATCCGATCTACAGGGGACCTCAGCAGATCAGCCTGACAACCGTGATGGATCGCATCAACGGTTTTCTAGCAGCGTCCGCCGCGGCGGGGATCAAACATCCCGAGCAGTATATCCGCCTGGGAGCATCGCGCCAGGGCGCTTCGGGGCGAATCATCGCCGATCTTCTCTCGATGCCACATCGTCCGACTGCCATCCTGGCATCGGACAACGTGGTCGGGCTCGAGGTGTTCAAGGTCATCCGCAACCTGGGCATGTCAATCCCCGCCGATCTTTCTCTCATCGCCTTCCACGATGCGGACTGGACCAGCGTCACGAGTCCGCCGATCACAGTCATCTCACAGCCGGTCTACAATCTTGGCGTCGAGAGCGCGCAGATCCTGATCGAGCGCATCACCGGAGCCGTCGGGACGCCGAAGCGACTGGTGCTTGCCACGGAGCTGATCGAGCGGCAGTCGGTCGGCGCACCACCCGCTCCTCAGGGTGACGAGAAGAAGGTAAAGTCCCGGCCGGCCGCGAAAGCTGTCGTGGGATAGGCTCGTGCGACAAGCACGAGACCGTGATCCATGTCGCTGATCGACAGCCACGCACCCGAGGTATTCATGCTGAACGCCATACACCATGTCGCGATCATCTGCTCGGATTACGAGCGCTCGAAGCACTTCTATGCCCAGATCCTGAGACTCCCGGTCATTCGCGAGATCTGGCGCGCAGAGCGGCAATCCTGGAAGTGCGATCTTCAGATCGGCTCGGCCCAGATCGAGCTTTTCTCGTTTCCAGACCCGCCGCCCCGCCCGTCCCGACCGGAGGCTCGCGGCCTGCGGCACCTCGCCTTCCGTGTGCAATCCCTGGAGCCGATCATTGCTCGTCTGGAAGAATTTGGGATCATCGTCGAGCCGATCCGCATCGACGAGCACACGCGGCAGCGTTTCACCTTCTTCGCCGACCCTGACGGAACGCCCCTGGAACTTTATGAAGATAGCGCCGAGGGTTCAAGAACATCCTGACGCCGTACCCTGGACAAGACAGCCAGACTCGGCTGCACGGCGTCACCTGCGGGAGCATCACTCCCAAAAATGGGCCCGCTTCCCGGTTCGATGCTCCCGGTTCAGCAGCATCCCGGCCGCTTAAGGTCGGGATCGGACATCGTCACCGCCGTGTCGGCGGAAATACGTGACGGCCCCAACTTCTGGATCGGGTCATTCTCTGCCGATCATCTGCCCTTCGAGAATGTCCGGTGTTCGTCTCTTCAGCTGCCCCTTAGAGCCTCGGACGTGACCCAGAGGGCCGCGCCGGTGACCCGGAGGGCCGATGCGGCAATCCTACCCAGCTTGCGCGAAATGCGCATAGGTTGACTTTATCGAGGAAAATTGCACAAAACGCGCGACTACGACGGCTCGCCATAGCCAACAATGCGAATTTCGCGCAATATAGGGTGGGAATATGCCCCAGATTCCGATCAAGAGAGCCATCGAGAAGGTCCCGGGAGGCATGATGGTCGTGCCGCTCCTGCTCGGTGCGCTGATCACGACGTTCTTTCCTGGAACCCCGAAGCTCTTCGGCTCCTTCACGGGCGCCCTGTTCACGGGCGCTTTGACCATCCTGGCCGTCTTCTACGTCTGCATGGGGGCCAGCATCGACTTCAAGGCAACCCCCTACATCGTGAAGAAGGGCGGCACATTGTTCATGGTCAAGGTCGGCATGGCGATGGTGCTCGGCATCGTCTTCGGCCGCATTCTCGGTGAGGCTCCGGTCACCTCCGGCGTCTTCGCCGGACTTTCCACCCTGGCCATCGTTGCCGCGATGAACGACACGAACGGGGGCCTCTACATGGCCCTGATGGGGCAGTACGGACGCCCGCGCGACGTTGGCGCCTACACCATCATGACCTTGGAATCCGGACCGTTCCTGACCATGGTCACGCTCGGCGTCGCCGGCCTCTCGGCCTTCCCCTGGCAGACGATGGTCGGCAGCATCCTGCCTCTCGCCGTGGGCATGCTCCTGGGCAACCTCGACCGTGAGATGCGCGCCTTCCTGAGCCGCGCCATCCCGGTCATGATCCCGTTCTTCGCCTTCGCCCTCGGCGCGGGCCTCGACCTGACCAAGATCTGGCAGGCGGGTCTCCTTGGTCTCGCGCTCGGCGTGGCTGTTGTCGTCGTCACGGGCATCCCGCTCTTCTTCGCGGATCGCCTCACCGGCGGCACCGGCGTCGCGGGCGTTGCCGCGGCATCGACGGCCGGCAATGCGGCAGCCGTTCCGGCTATCGTCGCCGCCGCCAACCCGGCCTATGCCGACGCAGCCGGCCCGGCGACCGTCCTAGTCGCCGCTACGGTGGTCGTGACCGCGATCCTCGTCCCCCTGGCGACCGCCTGGACGGCTCGCACCTTCGGACGTCCCGAGGAGGACACTGCGGAAGACGCCGCCGCTGTCGAGGTCGGCGCCGTGCCTGCCGGGACATCTGGAGGTCACTGACATGGGGACGAAATGGCTGATCGTCGCCGATGACCTCACGGGCGCGGCCGATTGCGCCATCGCCTTCGCCAAGGAGGGGGTTGCCGCGGCCGTCGGCTGGGGAGACTGCGCCGAGGACACGGGAGGGCTCCCTCCCGTGTTCTCCTATGACGCCGGCAGCCGGGGCCTCTCGGGACGGGATGCCCTGACAAAGCACCGCGCCGTGCTCGGAAAGCTGCACGTGGAGGGCACGGCCCTCTTCAAGAAGATCGACTCCACCCTTCGTGGGCAGCCTGCCGCAGAGACCGTCGCGATCTTCGAGGCCCTGCGGCCTCGACACGGATCCGTGCTCGGCGTCATGTCTCCTGCCTTCCCGGCGACCGGCCGCACGACGCGGGATGGCAGGGTTCACGTGAGCGGTGAGCCTCTGGAGCAGACCGAGGTCTGGCAGCGTGAGCACAGCTATCCCAACGCCGATCTCGTCGAGGTTCTGGCAACGGCCGGCGTCGTGGCCGAGAAGGTGCAGCTCGCCACGATCCGCGCGGGCGTGGAGGCCCTCAGGGCCGCCTTGGACGGGATCGCCTCGAAGGGCGACCGGGTCGCGGTCTGCGACGCGGAGACCGAGGACGATCTCGCCTGTATCGCCGCGGCGGGCCTGCCTGTCCGGAGCAACGTGTTCTGGATCGGCAGCGCCGGCCTCGCCCATGCGCTGGCGAAGGCGACGAAAGGCGAAGCCGTGGGCCCCATACCGGCTCCGGTGACCGGCAGGGGCGCCCTGGTGGTCGTTGGATCCCTCGCGCGGGCGTCCCGCTCGGCCGCGAGAGTCCTCTCGGCGTTGCCTGGCCTGCGGTCCGTTCCCATCGAGCCGGAACTCCTGCTCTCGGAGACGGCCGGCGCCGACCGCGCGGCCCTCGCCGGACAGGTCATCACGGCCCTCCAGGCCGGCGAGGACGTCCTTGTCGAGATCATCGTCGGCGGCACTCCCGACCTGGCGCTGGGACCATGCCTTGCCGAACGGCTGGCGGATCTGCTGAAGCCTGCCGCCGCGTACGCGAGCGGTCTGGCCGCCACCGGCGGGGAGACGGCTGCGGCGCTCCTGGCCCGCTTCGGCGTGAACGGAATCCGTCTGGTGGATGAGGTCGAGCCGGGCGTGTCTCTCGGCCTGACGCTGGGAGATCTTTCCATTCCCATCGTCACCAAGGCAGGTGCGTTCGGGAGCGACAACACACTCAAGCACGTCGTGCAGCGCCTGCGCACGATCAGGCAAGAAGGAAAACTGGCATGAGCCTTCCGACGATCGCAATCACCATGGGCGATGCCTCAGGGATCGGCCCGGAAATCATCATGAAGGCACTCGCGCGACACGACGTGCGGGAAATGTGCCGTCCGCTGGTGGTGGGAGATGCCGAACGGCTTCGGGTTGCCGGCTCGATCGTCGGCTCCTCGCTCACGGTCAACAGCCTCGAGCAGCCTGAGCACGCACGCTATGCTCCGGACGAGGTCGAGTGCATCGACCTCAAGCTGATCCCTCGGAATCACCCCTTCGGTCGCGTCTCTCCCGTCTCGGGCGAAGGTGCGTTCCGCTTCATCGAGCGCGCGGTCAGGCTGGTCGAAGCCGGACAGGCCGACGCGATCTGCACGGCACCGCTCAGCAAGGAGGCGCTGCACGCCGCCGGGCATAAGTATCCCGGCCACACGGAACTGCTGGCGGAGCTCACCGGAACGCCGGAAGTCTCGATGATGCTGGTGTCACCGAAGCTGCGCGTCATCCACGTGACGACGCATATCGGTCTGATCGACGCCATTGCCCGCATCGAGCCCGGGCTGGTCGAACGTGTCATCGAGCGCGCGCAGACCACCCTGGTCAAGGCCGGCATTCCCTCGCCGCGGATCGGCGTCTGCGGCATCAATCCCCATGCGGGTGAGAATGGGCTGTTCGGCTATGGTGAAGAGGAGCAGAAGATCGCGCCCGCGGTGGCCGCCTGCCGTGCCAGGGGATGGCGCGTGGAGGGGCCGCTCCCGGCCGATACCCTGTTCTTCCTGGCGGCCCGGGGCGACTATGACATGGTGGTCGCGATGTACCACGACCAAGGCCACGGCCCCATCAAGGTCCTGGGCCTCGAATCCGGCGTGAACATCACCGTCGGCCTGCCCGTGATCCGGACCTCGGTGGATCACGGCACCGCGTTCGACATCGCCGGCAAGGGGATCGCCGACGAGGGCAGCCTCGTGGAGGCCCTGCGGCAGGCGGCCGACCTCGCGCCCCAGCGCACGGCGGCGGCCTGAGACTTCTGTCCGCTGTCCGGATGATGTAGAGACCACCCTCGTGCAGGACGGCGTGCTCTCACCATGGGAGCGTGCCGTCTCGGACGCCGACAGGACATGACGGAGAGGACACCCTCACGATGCGAAGCAAGGACCGCCGGGCACTTCTGCTCGAAGCGTTGACCGCCGGGGAGGAGATCGACGTCGAGGACCTGGCCACCCGTTTCGAAGTCTCCGCCTCGACCATCCGCCGCGACCTCCAGCAGCTCTCGTCCTCTGAGGGGATCAAGCGCACGTATGGAGGCGCCATTCTGGTGCACCCGGCAGGCGAGACGAGCCTGAGCCAGCGGCAGGCGTCCAACAGGACCCAGAAGGCGGCCATCGCGCGGGCGGCATGCAGCCTTCTTGCGCAAGATGACATCCTGATCCTGGACGGGGGCTCAACGGTCGCAGCCTTTGGGCACCTCCTGCGGAACCGGCGCCATCGCGTCATCACCAACAATCTGGCGCTTGTCTCGCCGCTGGCCGAAGCTGCCGAAATCGAACTGACGGTTCTCGGTGGCGCGGTTCGCCCAACCAGCATGAGCACGGTGGGCCCGCTTGCCATGGAGGCCATGCGGAGAATGACGGCCGACAAGGTCTTCCTGGGGGCAGATGGCGTCGTGGCAGGACGCGGCCTGTGCGAGGCGAGCCTCGATCAGATCGCCCTGAAAACACTCATGATGGATCAGGCACGAGAGGTCTTCGTACTCGCAGACGCGACGAAGCTGTCCCGCACGAACCAAGCGATGTGGGCTCCCCTGCCCGCACGCTGGACGCTGATTACCGATTGGAGCGCAAGCCTCGAGCAATGCGACCTGTTTGCCGCCGCCGGGGCTCGCGTCATCAAGGCCTCCCAATAACTGACGTTGACCTGCTCATATGAGGGAGTGTTTGCCCCTTCCCGCCCAGCTCAGGTCCCATCGCCCCGGCACCTCGAACCCTGCAACAACCGTAAGGCAGCACAGTGCATTCTGGCTCAAGGGCATCTCGGCAGCGATCCTCAGGCGAGCAAAACAGACGCCAGGGCCCGGGCTCATCCGAGTCTCCCTCTCTTGATTGGCGCATCGGATGAGGCGGACCCAGCGGGGCATTGGAACGGCTTCAACCATTCCCGGCAAGCTGCACACGAGGTCGACAGTACACTATCCGGGAGAGCCAGCGAGCTTCAGCCCTGCCATGAAGATGTCCCGTCCGGTCGAGGGCATGTAAACTCGTCGGATAAAGTCGAGACTGAATGCCGGATCGATCTCAAGGAGTCGCTTCATCGCAGCGGTTGCCTCCTCGATCCGGCCCAGGTGGGCAAGACTTGATGCGAGTGGACGATAGCTGCCGGTCCAGCGCGGCTGCTCCTGGATGGCTCGCTGTCCCCACCCCACGGCTTTCTCATGCTGGCCACTCATGCAATAGGCGACCGCCAGGGCCGATTGGAACATGAAGATGTTGCGGTCGACGGGACTGAGCCGCAGAGCCGCCTGGACCTGCGGGACCGCGATTTCCGGAAAGCCCGCGCAGCAGCGGCTCCAGGCACTGAAGCAGTAGGCTGAGGCCGAGTTCGGATTGAGGGTCAGCGACCGGTCGAGCAGCGCCAGGGCCGTTTCGTAATCATGGGTCAGGAACCCGAGCGCGTGGCCCGCCATCCAGAGCACCGTGGGATCGTCGCGATCGCGCTCAAGAGCCGCGTGGGCCAAGCGCTCGCCTTCGTCCCGATCCCGCTCCCGGTCATCCGTCCAGCCCTGCGTGATGTAGTAGACGTGGCACTGGGCACCGAGGGCGTAGGGTGGCCCGTAGTCGGGATCGAGCCTGATCGTCTCCTCGATCAGGCGCAGCGTCGCCGCCGTGCCGTCGCGGCTGGCAAGGTAGAACTGCGACAGGGCTCGGAGGAAGCGGTCGTAGGCGGTGAGGCTATCGGGGCGCTTTCTCCGGGCCCGTTCCATTTCGGCGACCCGCAGACGCGGCTCGATGGCCCCGACCACGCTCTCGGTGATCCGGTCCTGGAACTCGAACACATCTTCCATGGAGCCCTCGTAGCGATCGGCCCAGAGGTGGCTGCCGGTCTCGGCTTCGAGAAGCTGACCGGTGATCCGCAAGCGTTGACCCGCTCTCCGCACGCTGCCCTCCAGAACATAGCGCACCCCAAGTTCGCGCCCGAACTGCTTCACGTCGATGGCACGGCTCTTGAAGGTGAAGCTGGAGCTTCCGGCGATGACGAAGAACCAGCGCACCTTGGCCAACGCCGTGATGATCTCGTCGGTGATGCCGTCCGCCAGGTACTCCTGCTCGGGATCGCCGCCGAGGTTCGCGAATGGCAGCACCGCCACGGAAGGCTTGTCCGGCAGCGGCAGGAGCCGGAACGACTGCGACGATGGAAGCGGGTGTGCCGCCTCTGAGGGTGCGGGCCCGACGAGATAGGCCCGAATTGGCTCGTCGATGTTCTTGACCGCCTGCGGCCCGAGATCAGCATAGGTCAGCGCCAGCGCCTTGCGCACATAGTCGTACGCCGTGCCCGAGATGCAAACCCCGCCCGGTTCGGCCAGCGCCTGGAGCCGGGCGCTGACGTTCACCGCGTCGCCGAGGAGGTCACCGTTGCTGACGACAACGTCACCGAGATGCACGCCGATGCGGAAGCGCAGGCGACGATGCTCGGGCGTGTCGCCGTCTGCCGCGGTCAACCGGTCCTGAACGGCCACGGCGCATTGCACCGCATCGACTACGCTGGGGAACTCGGCCAGGACGCTGTCTCCTGCGGTGTTGGCGATGCGGCCACCATGCTCGCCGATCATCCGATCCATCGTCCCGCGATGCGCGGCGAGCCTCCGGAGCGTGCCGCTCTCGTCGGCACCCGTCAGGCGGGCATAACCTGCCACGTCCGCCGCGAGGATCGCGGCCAACCGCCGTGCGAGGCGTGGCTCCTGCGGAGGCATGTGTTCCTCCAAGCTGTCATCGCGCGTAGGATGGTACCCGCGCCGAGCAGGCGCGTCGAGCGTCTCAGCATTCAGGGAGGTTCCGATGGGCTTGGCTGGATCAGGGGCTCTGGTCGCCTGGCATGATATCGATGAGAGCCGCCAAGCCGAGTACCTCGACTGGCACTCCCATGAGCACATGCCGGAGCGGCTTGCGATCCCCGGCTTCGTGGAAGCCCGTCGATACTCCGCCGCGGGGCCCGGGCCGGCATTCCTGATCCTGTACGCGGTTGTGGACCCTGAGGTTTTCGAATCGAAGGCGTACCTGGAGCGCTTGGATCATCCTTCGGAGTGGACCCAGCGGATCATGCCCGCTCTGCGGAACATGAACCGGAGCCTGTGTCGGGTCGAGGCATCGAGTGGCTTCGGTGCTGGATGCTGGCTCCAAACCCTTCGGTTCTCCCCGGACGCCGGACGCGAAGCGAGCCTGCGGGACGCCCTAACAGGTGAGGTGCGCTTGCTTGCGATGCAACCGGGTCTGTGTGCTGCTCATCTCCTGATCTCGGACAGAGACAAGGCCAGCACGCCAACCCGAGAGGCGGCCCTGCGTGGGGGGCATGACTCGGTCGCTGATTGGGTGCTCTTGATCGAAGGTTATAACCGAGCGGCGGTGGCCCAGGACCAAACGGCTCTTCTGCGGCAGAACGGAGCTGGTCCGGACCTCGCTGCCAATCTCTACACCATCGACTACGTCAGGTTGGCTCCATAGACGCATGGGGGACAGTCGAAGATCTCTTCCGGATCAGGAACCGAGATCCCCGCAATATGGGACTGTCCGCTTCGATGAGGATTGTTGCCTTCGAGCTTACGTCTCAGACGTGCCGACAGCGGGCGTTTCGGCGAGCCAGCAATCGCTATCGTCTGGGCGCAGTAGCCGACCAAGGTCACACACAGGGCTTTCCGTTATCGATCCGGCAAAGGCTCTGATCCGTGAAAGTGGCGCCAGCGCCACGTATCTCCTCGACGTTCCAGCACACCTGTCATTCGGTAGGGCACGCGCTGTTCGGTCCCTTCGCCGCTCAGGACCGCTTCGCCTTGAGCGAAGAGCCACGCGACATCCCCAGCGGAGGATACGTCGCGGCTCCGCCACTCCCACCTGATCTGAACCGGCAGACCAAAGAACCTGCGAACCAGCGCTTCAACCTCAGCCGGTCCGGTTGCCACCTCGCCGACTTCGGAGCCGACCAGACGGACGTCCGCCTCCTCGGCGAACTCGGCGAGAAGCGCCGGATCCCGTTCGGCCACCAGGCGCTCAAACCGCTCCAAGGCCTGGAGCACATGGTCTCGCATCTCGGCGGGGTTGCTCATCGGACTCTCCTGCCATGGCATTCCTGCGTGAAGAAGCGGCGAGTATAATGGCTGAAGGCACGTTCATGAAGGCGCGCCACATCCAGGCTATTGGGAAGATTGACGATGGATATCCCTGACATGCCGCCCGACGTCAGATTTGACCTCCTGCCTCAGACCGCCGAGGCAAGGGACTTCGCTTTCGAGGTCAAACGGGCGGCCCTAGGCCCACACATCGTGGTGCGATAGGGATGGGATGAGGAATTCCAACGAGACTTCCATGAGCAGCGGTTCAGGGACACGCCACTCTCCCGGATTGTGCACAAAGGGCAGGCCGCCGGGACCATCGCCCTCACAGCTCTTGCTGATTATGTGCGCCTCGATGAGTTCTACCTGCTCCTCACCCATCGGAGGCAGGGTTTGGGAACCAGGATCCTGACCCACTGTGCTGCCGTCGCGGACGCTCGTGGGTTGCCGCTCCGGCTTCGATATCTGAAGTGGAACCCGGTAGGGTCGCTCTACCGCCGCCATGGGTTCGCCGCCATCGACGAGACGGAAATCCACTTCATCATGCAGCGGCAACCCGGCGGAGCCTCCCCCGTCTGATGAGGGCACAATGTGGGAGGCCCTTATGCCTGGGGCGTCTCGAACTCGATCCGAATGCCCCGAAAGCCGTGCGGCCGTCCTGAACATCTCGATGGGCCCACACACCTCGACGAGGCGATTTGCGAAGCGTAGCGCCGGCAAAGTAAGTTTGGCCCAATCCAAGAAGCCATTGGCCCGTGCGAACAAGGCGGACGAAGGCGAATTCCGCTAAACCGGGTCCCGTCGGCCCGTGGGGGCAATCCCGATGCCGAACCCGCCCGCTTGCAAGGCTGCCCACCAAGAGCGCCAGCGAGTGGGCGGGATGCCGTTTCCCTGACCGTTCTACACTGCCGATAGGAAGACAGCGGGCTGCTTCCACCATCGACATGCTCTCGACCTGGCCCAGTACCATAAGGCGCTCCGGAGGCCTATGAAGGCAGCAGCAGAGTATCACCAACACGCGGAGGAATGCCGGCTGCTGGCCCGGCAGTTGCCCGAAGGGGAGCAGCGTCATCGGCTTCTGGAGACGGCGAGAACCTGGGACAGTCTCGCGGAGACCCGCGAGGCGTTGATCCGCCATCATCCCGAACTCGATACGGACAAGGCCTCGAGCAAGGTGCAGTCACTTTCGGAATAGCGGGCGCACATGAAAGCAACGGACCTGCAAGACAGGCTGGCGCGGCTGGTCCCCGGCGACACGCTGCTGCTTCCGGCAGCCGAGGTGGAGCAGGCTTTCACCTGCCATTCCTCCACCCTTGAGCAGAGACGCGCCGCAATCGCCCAATTGGCCGCATGGTATCGATGTCGTCTCACGATCTGTGGGCCGGGTGAGAGCCAGTTCCTGTTCACCCGGCACAATGACTGAGAGTCCGTGAACGTCCGAAGGTCTATTCGCATGAGGCGCATGACGACCTTGGGCGATGGCTCTCGCTCAATTGGGCATCCGGTTCCGGTCGTGCTGCCGGGTCACGCGGTGCAGCACGCGCGACAGGTACTCGGCCGCATAAGGCTTGTGCAGGAGCTCGAAGCCGTGGCGGCCCTCCTCGGCCAGCACGTGGCTGTAGCCGGAGGTGAGAACGACCGGCAGGTTCGGGTGGAGGCGTCGGATCTCCTGCCCAAGTTCGCTTCCGCTCATGCCGGGCATCACAACGTCGGAGAACACCACGTCGAAGCCGGTCACCCCGGAGAGGAGCCTGAGGGCCTCGGCGGCGTTGGTCGCCCAGGTGGTCTCGTATCCGAGATCCTGGAGAAGCTGGGTCGAGAACGCGCCCACCTCCATGTAGTCCTCGACAACAAGCACGCGCCGACCTAGGCCGTCCGCGACGTCCAAGCCGCCTTTCATGTCCGGCGCGGCGCTAAAGCATCGGACGTGAAAAGTGGACTTGCCCTTTTGGGATCCATCCGATGCATTCTTCTTGAATGAGAGCATCGGTCAGAACGGACCCAGCGGGCCGCGCCAGCGAAAACCGGATCCACTTTTCACTGGCGTGGCCCTTCGGGTCGCTGACGCGGCCCTCTGGGTCCGTCCGATGCTCTAAGCGTCATCGCCTCATCGATGCGCGGCAGGTAGAGGGTGAAGGTGGTACCCCGCCCGACCTCGCTCTCGACCGCATGGATTGCTCCCGTGGGACAAAGGCTTGTTGGATCGGGCCGTCGGTGTACGATCAGGACACCGGATTCCATGGGGGGACCATGCCATCATCCATGAGAACCCAGGGGGAGATGCCACCCAGCGCAGGTGGGGTCATGGCCCGGCTTGCGGTGGCCCGCCTGACCGTGGCCGGCATCGATCCGGCTCTCCTTCTCAGGCAGGCGGGGATCGCGTCCGCGCAGGTCGACGATGTCGAGGCCGAGGTAGCGGCCGACGCGCAGGTCACGCTGCTCAATCTGGCCGCAGATGCGCTCCGGGATGACCTGCTCGGATTCCACCTCGCCCGAGAATTCGACCTCCGGCAGGTCGGGCTGCTCTACTACGTGCTCGCCTCGTCCGACCTGCTTGGCGACGCTCTGGCCCGGGTCGAGCGCTACAGCACGATCGCCAACGAAAGCATTGCGCTGAGCCGCGTGCCGGGAAACGAGGCCGCGATCCGCTTCCAGTATGCTGGCGTTCCGCGGCATGCGGACCGTCACCAGATGGAGTTCTGGATCACGGCGCTCGCGCGGATCTGCCGGCATCTGACCGGCTCTGATCCCAGACTGTCTCGAATTGCCGTGATCCATCCCCGTTGCGCTGCCTCGAGAGCCATCGAAGACTATCTCCGGTGCCCGATTGCGTTCAAGGACGGGACGGACGAGATCGTGTTCGCACCCGACGCGCTCCGGTTGCGGCTGGGGCATGCGGATCCCTATCTGAACAGGATCCTGGCCCGCCACTGCGAGGAGGCCCTGGCCCGGCGGGTGCATCCTGTTGGACGACTCCAGGCCCGCGTCGAGAACGCCATTGCGCCGCTGCTGCCGCATGGCCGGGCACGGGTCGACGTGGTTGCGCGGAGCTTGGGCATGAGCCGGCGGACGCTGGCACGGCATTTGGCGGGAGAGAGCCTGACCTTCACCGACATTCTTGAAAGGGTGCGTCGGCAGATGGCACAGCAGTATCTCAGGGATCCAAGCCTGCCGATCTCGCGCATTGCCTGGCTGCTCGGCTATCAGGAAGCCGGCGCCTTCACGAACTCCTTCAGGCGGTGGACCGGCGTCACCCCGATGGAGATGCGCACGGGCCATTACCGCGACTCGGCGTCAGGGCCAAATTGACCAACCGGAGACAGCAGGCGCCCTGCATCCCCGTCCAGCGCGACTTCCGAGGCGCTCCTGGTCCGCCACCCGACCACAGGGGCTGTCCCGCCGATCACCCCAACCTGCTCACTGCTTCTCGGCCCGCCAGTGCCCGGAGCATTCCCGTCGTCCCTGTAGGCTCCAATGGCCTGAACCGGAGCGCCCGGACAAGCTGCCGGTCACCTCGATCTTGGCCCTGTTGCTTTCAGCGGTCCCCTGGATGCGTCCGCTCGGATCCAATCGCCCCCTGATGGTGGCTCGCCTTGGGGCGCCGCTGCGAACGGCGCCATTCTCGATGACGGCGGTATAGCGGTAGACCCGCGCGCATCCCCCCTTGCTGGGGACCGCCTCGATGTTCCACCGCCCGTCGAACTGCTGCTGCGCCCAGGCAGCGCTCCCACCCGATGCGAGGATGACCATCAATCCGATGGCCGCTGAAAGTCGATGCATGGAGATCTCCCGCTCCCTGGCAGTCCAACGCCCAGTCGGTCGGAACGATCCCGCGTCACCCGTGGCGGCTCTCCGTGCGCCACGCGGTTGGCGTCCGGCCCGACCCGCGCCGGAAGGCCCGGGTGAAGGCGCTCGCCTCCGAGGAGCTGAGCGCCGCAGCAGTCCCGCCGAGCGGGCCCTCGGTATCCTCCAGCCGTTGCCGGGCGATCTCGAAGCGCGTCTGGTTCGCGACGGCCCGGCAGCCCATCCCGCGGATCTTCAGCTTGTCTGGTCCATCCGGGTCAGGCTTGAGGTTGCTCATCGCATTCGCCTCAAAACCTCCTGCCTGTCAGGCAGCAAGGTCCCGCCCTGAGGCTAGCGCATCGGACGGACCCAGAGGGCCACGCCAGTGAAAAGTGGATCCGGTATTCGCTGACGCGGCCCTTCGGGTCACTAGCGTGGCCCTTCGGGTCGCTGGCGCGGCCCGCTGGGTCCGCCTCATCCGATGCGCCGGTCAAGAGAAGGAGCCTCGGATGGATCCCAAAAGTGGTGTCCACTTTTCACGTCCGAGGCTCTAGGTCCTAGCTTGACGGGGCCGTGCGCCAGCCGTAACGCGGCTTGTATCCCAGAAGCCGTTGCGCCTTTCCAATCGAGAGGAGCGTTTCGTTCGGCTCGACCTCCCTCGTCAAAGCAACATCCGGATAGAACTCCGCCATCAGTTCCGCGTTCGGTCGCGACATCACGGTGTCAGCATTGGCAATGATGAACACCTCGGCGCCTTTGAGCGATGCCTCAAGAGCCTTCCGGACCGCCTGTGCCGCATCCCGCGCGTCGATGTAGCCCCACAAGTTCCACCTCCGCGATTGCGGGTCGGCTTCAAACGAGGCAAAGCGCGCGTAATCGGCCGGCTCCATCACGTTGGACAAGCGCAGGCCGATGATCTTCATCTCGGGATCCCAGCGGCAGAATTGCTGCGCCATTTCCTCGCCGAGGAACTTCGATAGCGAGTAGGCTGTCTCCGGGCGCGCAGAATATTCCTCATCGAGAGGGGCGTACGGAGGAGGTTCATCGAACGGTAGGCCGAGGACCGTTTCGCTTGAGGCCCAGACAAGGTTGCGGATGACAAGCTTCCGCGCCGCTTCGAAGACATTGTACGTGCTGAGAATGTTGTTCCTGAAGGTGACGGCGTTTGTATGTCGTCCCGGTGCCGGAATGGCCGCCAGATGCACAACAGCATCCACACCCTTATGTCGTGAGTCGACTTCCGATAGAGCCTCCAGGGCTTGGCCGAAGTCGGTCAAGTCGGCCTGCACGAAGGGGCAGAGCGCCTCACTCGGACCCATCGCATCCACGTTGATGACCTCATAGCCATGCTCAAGAAGATCACGGACGCAAGCCCGGCCCGCCTTCCCGCTCCCTCCTGTCACAAGAACCCGCTTCATCCCTCATTCTCCTCATCCGCTGGACACCACATGATCGGCCGACGGTCAGCTCAACGGCTGTGCCCATCCATGCTGACAGCCTCAGCGTCGCTGTTTGGATTGGCCCGCAGAAGCGGCTTCCGTCTCCATCCGTTGGCTGATCACGTTCGATCCTAGTCGACCCTGCTGACATTTCGGTATCAGATTCGCTCACCGCATTGATGAACAGCCCTCATCGATATCAGTGTGGCCGTCACGACTCGAGGTGATCGAGAACGGCACGCAGGGTCGAATGGACCTGACGGTGAGACGCATCATACGCGTGGAAGCCGGGGTTGGGCATAATCCACCGGTCGAGGACGGTCTCGAGCTCTCCCGCGCTCAGTTCCCGCCCCACCCGGTCGCGCAGGCAACAGAAGAGGCCTAAACCCGCCCCGGCCATGCGGATGGAAAACTCCGTGTCATCAAGCTTGAGGCTTCCGGGAACGTCGGGCGAAACGGCCTCGTCCTTCTTTGGATTTAGATTGAGGGGCGACAAGCACCCGGTCGATGGATTCCTTGCCATCCCGGGCCTCGCCGACGCCTTCCCAGCCCTCATGCTTCTACAGGATGGTACGGACGCCTGAGCGGACCACGTCATGGTCGTCCGCGACCAGGATGCGCACCATGACACCGCTTTCCTCCCGGCATGCCTCCATAGCGCGCAAGGTCGGCCGCGGCACTTGGGGGAAACCCTGAGAAGGGCGCGGGCCGGCCTTCATTGCGGCCGCCGCGGATGTCCTTGAAGCAGCCCCGACAGCGGGATGTTAATCGTTGCGTAGACGGCTGTGCCCTGGAGGCGGCGGTAGGAATCGAATTCGAAATAGGCCCGCAGGTTGGTGTAGATCTGCTGGTCGCCGACCTTGAAGTTGTAACCGATCTGCGGCCCGATCCCGCGCGTGCGCGACTTGTTGGGGCCGAGGAAAGCGGGCTGCCCCTGGTCGGCCGTCAGCTGCTGGTAGTAATAGCCGACGACGCCGACGAACAATTGCTGGTTGAGGAACTGGCTCGCGGCCAGGTCGAGGTGCAGGTCGAGCCCGTTCGTGTAGTCGGTCGACGGGTTCTCGAAGTTCCGGGTGAGCCCGAGGGTCGCCGAGAACTCCGTGCCGGTCTTCGTGTTGAGGTAGGTGTAGGCCCCACCGACGTCGATCGCCGCGTGGCCGATGCCGATGCTGGCAAGCGAGTTCGGGCTGTAGGTGCCGACCGGGATGTTGCCCGTGACATAGGCCATGACATTGTGGTGGCCCGCATTCCAGAACAGTTGCGCCGTGGGGATGAGATCGCTGCCGCCGAACACCGAGTCTGAGCGCGAGACGGACCGAGGCCCGACCGCGACCGTTCCCGACGTCGCGTCGTAGCCTGGCGCGAAGGACAGCGAGACGCTGGGGCGCGCGCCGAGGATCATGGTGTCCGGGGTATAGGTCGGCGTGACGAAGAGCGCGTCGAACGACGAATCCAGCCCCGACGATAGCAATCGTCCGCGCGGCAGCACGCGCCCGGCCCCGACCGAGCCCTGGTAGCCGTAGAACACCAGCGGCAGCGACCAGCCGGGCGTGGGCGCGACCGCCGCGAAGCTGCCGTACTGGCCCGGCAACCAGAAACTCTTGCCTCCTTCGTCCGCGAACGCGGAGCCAGCCTGAGAGGCGGCGAGCGCAAGCCCCGCGCCAAGGATCCTGCCGTACCATCTCGTCACGACGTCGCCCCTCCGGGCATTGGAAGCATGAATGTTTCCGTCGGAAGGCTCGTGCATGCAAGCCCTCTCAGCCGCCGCGCCCGAAGCGCGTGATGTCCGGCGCAGGCGGGTTCGGGTACTTCCTGACCGACGCCAGGTACTCCTCGACCACCTTGAGCGCGGGTTCGCTGACCCAGCCGAACAGGCCCGCGACCACCAGGTCCTCGTGCGGATCCATCTCGATGTTGTACGCCTTGGGATAGCCGGCCATCGGCGCGCTGGCCGAGAAGATCCCGGGCTGCCGCTGCGGCCCCGTGCCGGTCGGATGGATGTCGGTGAAGTACATGCGCCACTGCTTCCAGCGCGCGGCGACGAGATCGCCGCCGATGAAGCTCAGCAGGCTCTCGCGGTGCCCCGTCGCGCTGGTGCCGAGCAGGACGTCGGTCTGGTTCACGCCGTCGATCGCCCGGTCCTCCGGCAGCTTGCCGCCGACAATGTGCGCGAAGGTCGGCAGGAAGTCCATGATCGAGAACATCGCGTAGGACGTGGTGTCGGCCTTGACCTGGCCGGGCCAGCGGATGATGGCGGCGGTGCGGATCGCTCCCTCGGTCGCTTCGCCGAGCTCGCCGCGGAACGGGCCGGAGCTGCCCATGTCCGGCGTGCCCTGGTTGCCGAATTCCCGCGCGGCCTCGCCGTAGGGCCCGTTGTCGGAGGCGAACACCACGAGGGTGCTGTCGTCGACGCCGAGCTCTTTGAGCGTGTCGAGGATCTGGCCGACGTGGTAATCGCCTTCCATGACCTTGTCGCCGTAGTTGCCGATCCGCGACCGGCCCTTGAATTGCACTGAGGGCAGGTTCGGCGCATGCCCCATCGAGAACGGCAGGTAGAGGAAGAACGGCTTGCCGGCCGCCTTCTGCTGCCGCATGAACGCAATCGACTTGTCCACTAGCTCGTTGTCGATGCTGGCGCGCATCTCCTGGGTGAATGGCTTGACATTCCGCAACGGCCCGCCGGCTGTCGCCTCGACGACTTGCGGCCCGCCGGCCAGGAGCGCGGCGTGCGGCGCCGCCATGGAGTGGGTCAGTTCGATGGTGTCGACATAGGTGGCCGCATCCCAGGAGATGTCCGGCGGGATGCCGTAGAACTCGTCGAAGCCGTGCGCGGTCGGCAGGCTCTGCGGTTCGCTGCCGAGATGCCACTTGCCGTAGATCGCCGTGGCGTAGCCCGCGTCCTTGAACAGCTCGCCCATGGTGAAGGCGCGCGCGGACAGGGTGTAGGGGGAGCCCGGGATGGCGATGAGCGACAGGCCGTTGCGGATCGAGTACTGGCCCGTCATCAGCGCCGCCCGCGATGGGGTGCAGGCCGGCTCGACCAGGAACTGGGTGAGGCGCAGGCCCTCGCGGGCCATCTGGTCAAGACGCGGCGTCGGTGCTCCGCGCAGCTCGCCGCCGCCATAGCAGCCGAGATCGCCGTAGCCGACGTTGTCGGCGAGGATGAACACGACATTCGGCTTCGCGGGCTGGGCCAGGACTGAGGTGCCTGACACGGTCAGGCCCGCCAGGCAGGAGCTGAATGCCAGTGCGGCCAGCGCATGGCGTATGGATCGGGACATGGTATCCTCCCTTGAGACGATCAGGTATCCCCTCCCGCCTGACCGCAGCCCGATGCCGCGATCCAGTCGCGGCTACTCGAACGGGAAGATGCGCTTCCAGTCGTTCTTCATGCTGATCACCGGCCAACCATTTTTCTTCGCCTCCTCTTGGAGTGCGGCGGTGAAGGTACCGACCCTGCTGTCGGGCAGGCCCTGGGCCGGCCCGTAGGCGTATTCCCGCGTGGCGTCGTCGTGCAGCACCAGCATCTTCAGCCCTGGCCCATCTCCGGCGCCGACCCATTCCAGCATCTCCCGGTCGCCGACCGAGTTGCCGAAGGCGGCTTTGGGCCTCCGGCCGATCATCAGGTGAATCCCTTCCGGCTTGCCGGCGTCGTTGTTGTTCAGGAGCAGCTTCGGCTCCTTGGTCAGGAACGGCTTGCCATCCTTGGCGTAGCCGAACTTCGTTCCGCCCGCGGTGCCGACCACCTGCTCGGGCGGGATGCCATAGACCTGTTGCGCATAGACGCGCACGAAATCCTGGCCGCCGCCGGTGACGATGTAGGTCCGGTAGCCGCTGTCGCGCAGGTAGCGCAGCACTTCGAGCATGGGCTGGTAGACGAGCTCGGTATAGGGGCGTTTCCAGCGCGGGTCCCGGGCCGTTGCGAGCCATTTGCTTGCCTCGGCCTGGAAGTCGTCGACCGACATGCCGGTCAGGGTCGCGGCGAGGATCTTCTCGAGGTCCTTCATCGGGAGCTTCGCCATGGCCTCGCGATTGCCCGAGAGCACGGTCTTGAACGGCTCGACCGTCCGGAGTTCGGGCCTCTTCGCCACGACCGCCGGAACACGGTCCAGGCAGTAGACCACCTGGGTGTACACCGGATGCTCCACCCACAGCGTGCCGTCCTGGTCGAAGGCGGCGATGCGATCCTCGGGAGTGACATGGCTTGGGCTCGATGGATCGGTGGTGGCGCGCACAAAGTCGAGGATCGCCTGCTTGGCCGTGCCGTCGTTCCACGACGGCAGCGGGTCGCCCCCGGTCGCCTGCGCGGCCGCCGGGATCGGGCGGGAGAGCCCCGACAGGGCCGGAACCAGCGCCAGCGACGAGAGCATGACGCGACGGGTGATGCCGGAAGGCGTGTTCGGATGCATCTTCAGCTCCTCAGCAGGGCCCTAGGCGCCAAGGCGAGCATGCGCAACTTACCCCTCATGGAAGCCACGGTCGGGACACCATTCGCCTCATCGAAGGCGCCACATGGGCGGGCGCCCCGGCGGACCCGCCAACGGTCCCAGCTCGGCAGATCGGGGCTACTTTCTCACCTTGCTGGTCCACGGACCATCAGGTGTTTCCCGCGAGTTGCCATAGGGTTTCCCATAAAGCGCCTCAGGATTACCGGAAAAGAGGCGCGGCGCCCCGATGGTCGGCTCCGGGTCAAACTGAACTGTTGAGCATAGCCTTTTGAACATCGGCCTGTCTTGTGAGTACCGAAGTTCAATGGACTTCCGGGATGTGGCGATTTGAGACGTTTTGGACCACACACGGCCTCCTGCGGAGGAGCGGCTCTGTGGCGATGTTCAGGAATAATCATACGGCCAAGCCACTTTCGTGCGCACGCGAAAGATGACGTGCCACCCGCAACTCCGGTCAGGTTCCGCCGTTAGAGCATCGGACGTGACCCTCTAGGTCCGCACGATGCGCTAGCCGTGAGGAAAGGTCAGGCAATCGGATCGACGACCGCGGGCGATGACCAGGGCCATCGACCAACCCGACTTCCGCTCGGTCCCGGCACTGGTGCAACAGGCCCAGGATGCCGCTCGGCTGCTCTTCGAGCGTTCACCCTTGAACATGCTGGTCCCGACGCCAGACCTCCACATCGTCGGCGCCAATGCGGCGCACCTTGCTGCGGTCGGGAGGAACTTGGACGATCTTGTTGGTTTGGACCTGTTCGACGCCTTTCCCGACAGACCGCACAATCCGGCCGCAAGGGCGTGCAGAACCTTGCGGTGTCCCTCCAGCGCATTCTGGGGAACGCTGGGCCCGATATCATGCCGCTCCAGCGCTATGACATCCGGCCAAACAATGGTCCCTGGGAGGTCCGCTATTGGGAGCCGCGCAACTGGGCCGCAGGAAGGTCCGTTGCGGGTCACGGACTGCCCTTCAGCGCGGCTGTATGAAGCTCCGCTTTCCGTTCCTGACCTGCTCTCCCCCTCCTGCTGGAGAGCATGAGGTTCTGTGGGGCGGCGAGTGGGAAGGGCCCTTCAGAATGGTGGGTACGCCCGGTCAGAGGCCGTTCAGTAAGCCGTGAGACACCGCTGCCCCACGATTCCTCATGGTCTCCGATCTCGAACCGGCGGTGTGCGAACGCTGTGGCACGAACCGGCGCGGCGACGGGCCTCTGCTTGCCCCGACAGGCCCGGCTGCTCCGGCGCTGCGGAAGACGATCTGGCTGCCGAGACTGTCATCACGCAGGATTGCCCTATTTGGGATCGAGCACCTTCCCGGTGCCTGTCGCGGAACAATCAGGAGAGCTTTGTGCCTCGCCTCGTCGTCGTGTCCAATCGGGTCGCAATCCCCGATCCCACTGGCAAGGGGTCCGCCGGCGGTTTGGCGGTTGCCCTGCGCGAGGCCTTTCAGGCCCGGGACGGTTTATGGTTCGGCTGGAGCGGTAAAGTTGCGGCCAATCCCTCCGCCGAGCCCAAGATGACCGACAAGGGCAATGTACGTTATGCCCTGATGGACCTGACCGCCACCGACCGCCAGGAATATTACAGTGGGTTTGCCAATCGGGCGCTCTGGCCCGTGATGCATTACCGCATTGGCTTGTCGGAGTTCTCCCGGGCAGACTACGCCGGGTATCTGCGGGTCAATCGAACTTTCGCGGGAGCTTTGGCGCGGCTGATCCGGCCCGACGATCTCGTCTGGGTGCACGACTACCACCTGATCCCGCTGGCCTCTGAGCTGCGGGCGCTGGGCGTGGCCAACCGGATCGGCTATTTCCACCATATCCCTTGGCCGGCTCCGGAGGTGATCGGAACGTTGCCCGGAAGCCAGGACTTGCTACGTGCGATCACGGACTACGATCTCGTCGGCGTGCAGACCGAGCGGGATGCGGACAACCTCCGGCGTGGCATCCTCCAGGAGTTCGAAGCCACCCAACGCACAGCTGACGTGATCGTCCTCGATGGTCGCCAGACACGCGTGAAGGGGTTTCCCATTGCCATTGACGTGAGCGGCTTCGAGCAGGCAGCCCGCCGCCCCGCCACCCATCGCCTGCTCCAGCAGACCGTTGCCAGCCTCGGCTCACGCAGCCTCATCATCGGAGTTGATCGCCTGGACTACTCCAAGGGCATCCCAGAGCGAATGGAGGCCTTCGAGCGTTTTCTCATCAGCAACCCCGGTCAGCGTGGCCGCGTGACTTATCTCCAGATCGCTCCCACGAGCCGCAGCGAGGTTCCCGAATATGCCTCGCTCAGCCGGACCGTGAGCGAGACGCTCGGCCGGATCAACGGGGCGCATGGCGAACCCGGCTGGGTGCCGATCCACTACGTGACGAGCGCATACCCACGCAATGTATTGGCAGGGCTCTACCGGATCGCACGGGTGGGCCTCGTCACGCCGATGCGCGACGGCATGAATCTGGTGGCCAAGGAGTACGTGGCCGCGCAGGATCCGGAGGATCCCGGCGTGCTGGTGCTGTCCAAGTTCGCCGGCGCGGCCGAGCAGCTTGGCGGCGCACTCATCGTCAACCCCAACGACAAGGTCGAGGTGGCCGAGGCCATGAGCCAGGCCCTTCACATGGACCGGGTGGAGCGGATCGCCCGCTGGCGGCGGATGATGGATGTGCTCCGGCGCTATGACATCTCCTGGTGGACCGATGCCTTCCTGAAGGAGCTCGCGGGCCAGAGGAGAAGCGGAAAGGCGCGGAGCCCGGCGCCGGTCTAGGACAAAGGCCGAAGAGATCGACGTGCAGGCCCATATCGCCCTTGTCGGTGCCAAGCGGGCGTAACAAAGGAGTTCCACGATGTCGGAGCCCAAAGACACTCGGAAGCCGAATGCAACTCTGATGAAGCCGCTCCAGCCCTCGCAGGAGCTGGCTGCCATCGTGGGCGCAGCCCCCCTGCCACGTCCGGAGGTGGTGAGCAAGGTCTGGGAGTACATCAAGAAGCACAAGCTTCAGAACCCGCAGAACAAGCGGGAGATTATGGCCGACGAGAAGCTTCAGGCAGTGTTCGGGGGCAAGAACAAGGTGAGCATGTTCGAGATGAACAAGCACCTGGCCCAGCACCTGAAGTAATACTCATGGTCGTAGGAGGCGTGGAAAGATGCGGTGATTGAGATCGCACTGTGATTCTCACCCAAGCACCTTATGATCACCTCATGGTTGGGTGACAAAGATGCAAAGCCGGCCCAGCTGCGGGCCCGAGTTCTTGCTGGCAAGCTTGTAGAGTTGCTCCTTGGCGGCTCGAAACGCACAGCGCCCGTCCGAGCACAGCTTGCCATCGAGCAAGAACGCGGGCGGAGTGCTGTCAATGCCGTCGCGCCCGTCGACCATCCTCTTCGTATTGGCCTGGACGTCGGCATCTTCCGGGTCCAAGAACTCAATGGCATAGAGCTTCCGCAGCCCTCCGCATCTCTCAGCGCCGTTGGCCCCGATCATCTCGGCCGCGACCATGGGCGACACAGACAACCCAGCACTGAGCCCGACAGCAGGAGCGCTTGCTAGACAACGATGCGCCATCCCCTCGGCTCCTCAAAAAACGCCTCTGAAGCGCTGCCAGCACGGTAGCACTTCCTCCCGGCCCAAGCCGTTGTATCGCACTATGCATCACCGCTGTACGGCTGACACTCACCCTTCATGCGGCGCGATCGCTGTCATTGCGTCATCGGGAGAGGGGGAGTTGGCAGCTCCCATTCCAGACAGCCTGGAGGCGCGGGTAGCATTAACGACGAACAGCGACGGAGAGGCTTCGGTGATCGTCCCGAGAGGCCGCTTGCCAAGCTGTCTGCTACAGCGAATGCATCGTGATCGGGCGTGTTCCTAGGCAAGCTCCCCCTGTGCGGATAAGCTTCGAGAGACCATGACAGGGGCTGGAGCGACCGCGATGATGAAGAGACAGACCTTGGCAATCGACGACATCTATGTGCCGGTACAGCGGCGGCAAACCCTGGATCCGCAGAAGGTTCTAGCCCTGGCAGAGAGCATGATGGAAAAAGGGCAGGAAGTGCCAATTCTCGTGCGGCCAGACGGCCAACGGTTTGTTCTGGTCGAGGGCCTGCATCGACTGGAAGCCTGCAAGGCTCTCGGAGAGACCACCATTCCGGCTTACTTGGTGCAGGCGCGGAAGCATTGATCGGCGCTGGAGCGGGATCGGAAAAGCTCTGTCACGGGGCTCTGGACGGAGCCGACAAGGTCGGGGCGGAACGCTCGAACCGAAGCCGCGGCCCTTTGCGACTGGCCCGGCGCTCGGCCCTGAAGAGCTTGGGGGGCGACAGGAGCGGAGGGGTCGCTCACAGGCAATGGGCTGCATGCTCATCTGATCCTATCCTCCCGCCTCTCATCCCTTGAAGTAGAGCCTTGTAACGGGTGTCATGCCGGCCTATCGTTTCCGGCATCGAGATTGGCCGACGACGGAGCTGCTGCGCTTGACCGTGCACCTGCACGGACGACCTCCCCAAGCATCGATACTCATCAAGCCAAGGCGCTGATGCATCTTGGCCTCACCTGATCATGAACAGGGAAAGGAACTCGTCATGGCAACCGGCACCGTGAAATGGTACAATGAAACAAAGGGCTATGGCTTCATCCAGCCTGATGCGGGTGGCAAGGACGTCTTCGTTCATGCATCGGCCTTGGAGCGTGCTGGCCTGCGTGGCTTAGCTGAAGGTCAGAAGGTCTCCTATGAGGTCGAGTCGGATCGCCGCACCGGCAAGGAGTCAGCCTCAAACCTGAAGACGGCCTGATCAAGCTCTCTGGTCCCAGATTTTGGAACAGAGGCCGCCTCAAATGAGGCGGCCTCTGCTTTTTGCACGCAACATCGCCTGGTGCGCCGAGCCAAGGAAAGGAACACGAACATTGTCACGCAAGAAGTCAAAGCCCGTTGAGAGCGGTTATGCCCTCTTCGACGTTCTGTATGAGGACGGCTCCCGAAGCTCGAACCGCCGTGTTCCGCGCTCTCTTCTGGGTGGGCTCGACGGCGACGAGCCCGCCCGTAGGGCTATCGAGGAGCAGGACAACGCCATTGCCGAGAAGGCCGGCCGGCCCCGTGTCCCGATTAAGAAGATGACGCGTTCACCCACCTAGCGTGAACCTAGCTCCCGCATAGAACTTTATAGCCGTGATCATAGTCGTTTCTGGTGAGGTCGTCATATTTCGAACTCCCATCAGGATTGTTCTTTAGTGAGTTGTGGAAGCAAATCTTGCCAGGCTTCCCATTCTGTCACAGTTTCCAAGCGGCCTCTTGTCAAAATCTGATTAGCCCCTATATCTCTATTATCGACTTTGGCCGGACAATCGGGCCGTTTCGCTGTTGGCCCTGCCAGGCGCACGTTCAGACTCTCTCCAAACCATCGACGAACCGAGCTGAGGCCGCACTTCCGTGTGCCTTCGCTCACGTGCATCTGCATCAACCGCGAAAGGTTATCCCCATGATCATGGGCACTGTGAAATTCTACAACGACATGAAGGGCTTCGGCTTCATCCAGCCCGACGACGGCAGCAAGGACGTGTTCGTCCACGCCACCGCGCTCGAGCGTGCCGGCATGCGCAACCTCGTCGAGGGCCAGAAGGTCTTCTTCGACACCGCCGAGGATCGCCGCAGCGGCAAGATCGCCGTCAACAACATCCAGAACGCCTGAGGATGATCGGGCGCACATCATAAGCGCCTCTCCGAAGCCGCTCCCGGGTGGGGCGGCTTTTTCTTTGCAGCCCTCCATCATTCGATGGTCCAACGCGTGAGGAAACGATGTACACGTTTCGAAGACCCCCTCCTGCCAAGTCGGTCATGTTCATGGTGAACTATGACGATGGTCGCACGGCCTATCTGTGGATCGATGATCCAGCCAAGGCGAACGATACCTGGGCTATCGGCGTGATTGCCCAAGCCCAGCAGGAGCAAGGCTCCCTGCCGGAAGGCACCATCACCAGCATCAGACGTGTCCGATAGGTGGCGCCGGTTAGCTGACGGGACGAATTGAGATCGATGAGTGGAATGAAGCAGAAAGATTTTAGCGAACGGCTGAGCACCGCCAGAGACGCAAAGCAGGCCATGGCCGCCAAGTTTCGTCAGCGGCCCGGCTCTGATGACCCAGCGGTTGCAGAACGCCGTGCCGCCCGTGCCGCCGTGAGTGCCGCGCGGGATGTTCGTCTCGCCGAGCGGGAAGCCCAGCGCCACGCCGAGAACGCTCGGCGCGCGGCCGACGAGGCCCGCCTTGCCGCGGAGCGGGAGGCGCTTGCTGCCGAGCAAGCCGAGCAGGAGAAACGCGCAGCCGCCGAGAAGGCCGCGAACGAGGTCATGTTGGAGGCCGAGCGCAAGGCCGCCCGCGATGCCCGCTACGCGGCCCGCAAAGCTCGGAAGTAGCGACCCCTTTCAAGTCACATCCTGATGGTTGCGTCCGATCCAGTTCGCTCAGGAATGAGGAGATTGACCGATGTCACACAAGTTCAAAGTCCGGCCACTGGCCCGGCTGAATCAGCCCGGGTCTTCTGACGCCCAGACGACCTCCGCGGCTGTTTACGAAGTCGTGCGGCTGATGCCGGCCGATCAGACGGGCGAGGTTTCGTACCGGATCAAAGCAGGTTCGATCGAAAGAGCCGTTCGCGAGAGCGAAATTCGCAGCACGTAGTGTCTCCTGAACTTATCGCCTATCGTCGAGCAGCCACATGCTGGGACGGCTCGAACGCAACGAGCAGAAAGGATATCCATTGCAGGTCTTGGTACGCGACAACAATGTCGATCAGGCACTCAGGGTGCTCAAGAAGAAGATGCAGCGCGAAGGAATATTCCGCGAAATGAAAGCGCGGAAATCTTACGAGAAGCCCTCTGAGCGCAAAACGCGCGAGAAGGCGGAAGCTGTGCGGCGGAGTCGCAAACTGGCGCGCAAGCAGGCGATCCGGGAGGGGCTGATCGCTGCTCCCAAACCCAAACCCCGTTTTTCTGGACCGCGTCGACCTATGACTGCTCCCGGCGCCGGATCCCCTCCTCCGACGGCAGAGTCGAAGGTTTAGCCTGTTTTGAGGTAGAGGCTCGTCTCGAGCTCAGGCTCTGCAAGTGGCGCACGGAGTCTCCTGTGCCACTTGGGATCCCATTCATCAGAGACGAACCTGGAGAAGTCAGCCGATCATCTCGATGATGTGGCGGATCTCCTCGCGTGAGAGGGCAGACGGTTGTGGTTTGGCGGCTTCCTTGATCCGCAGGGTGTCTTTCGATGGTTGCGGCTTGTGCTTGGGAAGCTGGGGTCGTGTTGAAGTCAACATGGAATTCCTGTCGCTGATCGGATCATGTTCCGAGCAGCCTTTCGTGTTTGAGATTGTCGAATGCGAAGAACCGACCTGTCAGTCCGCTTGGGCAGACTTGAGTGTAGCAATCGATTGGAACGGAAAGCAGGCTCGGCGCTCGATCACAAGCAAGGGAGAGCAGGCCGAACATGTCGGTTGATTGGCTCAAGATGGACAACAACTTGGTCTTTGGCAAGATCGAAACCATCGCGAGGGCGACAAGCTCCTTTACGGCGGTGTGCCTTGTATTCGCCGTAAGTCGGCACTAGATAGACCCTATCGATTTTGGCCGGACATACAGTCCGTTCTGCCCTGGTACCCCGCCGGGCGCACGTTCAGGCACTCTTCCCAAACATCAACCAACCGAATGTGAGTTCGCGCTCTCGCACCCTCCGGTCACGTGTGCTTGCGCCAGCGAACGGCGGCATGACATTCCTGTCAGCCGCCTCGTAACGCCGACCTTCGGGGACGGCCTTTGGTTTACAGAAAAGGATTATCGAATGGCAAAAGAGGAACTGATCACCTTCGAGGGTGAAGTCGTGGAGATTTTGCCGGATGCCCGCTTTCGGGTGAAGCTTGAGAGCGGACACGAGATCGTCGCCTATACAGCCGGCAAGATGAAGAAGAACCGTATCAAGACGCTCGCCGGCGACCGTGTGACTGTCGAGATGTCGCCTTACGATCTCGACAAGGGCCGGCTGATCTTTCGCCACAAGGATGCTGGAGCTGGCGCTCCCCGTCCGGGAGCTCCGCGCCGTCCGCAGTTCCGCCGCCGGTAAGGTGTGCCACGGAGCTCCGAGGAACAATCACGATGCTTGAAAAGACTTGGACTTTTGAGGCTGGCGACCGCGTACCCGACTGGCTCATGCGTCAAATCAATTGCGTGCTGTGGTTTGACCGCGACGCTGTCGTCGTCGAGAGCAACAGCGAGTACCTGATCTACCCGGCCACTTCTATGAGTGATGACGACACGATGGTTCTGGCTGAAATCATCGATCAGCAGTGCGACGCCGAGGTGGAGCATGTTCTGCCGATCCGAACCCATACGGCTCCCCGGTCGATGTCTCTCAATTGATGTGCAGGAGGCTTTCATGAGCCACAAGTATTCTGTTGGCCAGTTGGTTCATGCTGCTGGGACGCACTTTGCCGACCGCACCAGCGGCATCTATGAAGTCGTTCGTCTGATGCCCGAGAGCAATGGCGAATTCAGCTATAGAATCAAGAATATGGCGAGTGGGACCGAGCGCGCTGCAGGCGAGTCCCAGATTCGCCCCGCTGCTGGGGATCTGTCGCGCAGGCATCCGCAGCCGCGGACCGCTGATTCATTCTAAGGTCACCGACCGTGCCGCGTATCCGCTCAACTCTGTTCGATCTTCTGCTCGTCGTCTGGACAGGGCTGTTCGTGCCCGTCTTGGCGATCCTTTGGCTGTGCGGTTCCCCGGAGCTTGGTGTTCGGCTGGCGTCGCGGTTGTGGGCCCGCGGTATTCTCGTCAACTTGAGGTGGCTCGTTGGATTGACCTATACCGAGCGGGGTCAACACAACATCCCTGACGAACCCTGCCTGATCATCGCCAATCACCAATCGACGTGGGAAACGCTGGCGTTCCTTGTCCTGTTCCCGGATGTGGCCATTGTCGCCAAGCAGGAACTGCTGACGATCCCTGTCTTCTCCTGGTTCCTGCGCAAATCACCAATGATCCTGATTGACCGGGAGAGCGGCTCGAAAGCAATCCGGAAGATGGTGGAGGAAAGCCAGGAGGCGCTGGCCCAGGGCCGTTCGGTGCTGATCTTCCCGGAGGGGACCCGAAGGCCAGCTTCCGAGCCCATCACGTTCAAGCGTGGGGTGGAGTTCCTCTATGCAAAGCTTGGGCGACCGGTCCTTCCCGTCGCACTGAACTCCGGCCATTTCTGGGGACCCGGCCGCTCGTACAAAAGAGCGGGGACAATCTCGGTCACTTATCTCGATCCGATTCCGCCTGGTCTTGCCGCCCGCGAATTCACGCGCCAGGCAGAGCAAGTTCTTGAGGCCGAGAGACGGTCCTCCTGGCCCCAGGCAGCTTGATTCCGAAATCCGGCGATCCACCGTCTCGCCGGATTCAGGATGTCACCCGCCGGGACAATCCGGCTGACTGAGCTGGCGCTGGCCTTATCGTTCAGTCACCAGCTCGACGACGGGCTCGAGGCTGGCATAGGGCAATGTGAACTTCTCGCCCCGGAACAGCATCGGCACGTCGGCCCCGCCTCCAATGCTGGAGGTCAGCTTGCCACGAACCGTGAAGGTCTCGCCGGCGGTCACCTGCCCCCAGGGCTCATCGATGTGATCCATGATGCCAAGCTCGTTCAGCTTCGCGTCCAAGGTCTGGTTCCGAGCATGTTGGGACAACTCGTGGAGACCTCTGTCGAGGTCAGAGCGCATGGCCGCGTATGCAGGGTTGCGAACTATATAGCGAAGCTCTGCGTCCTGGACGAAGCGCCAGACCGACCCGATCACCATCTGCTGTTGCTTGGTGAGCGGCGTCTTGCCTGGCTTCACCGTTTTCTCCGGTTTCCGGGCCGTTTTTGCGTTGGCGGGAGCCTCCGCAGGCTGAACATTGGCGATCAATGCCCATTTGCCTGACCACATCACGGCCCGATAGTCGCCACGCGTCAGCCGATCGGTGAATTCCAGGATATCCTGGTCGATGGGACGTTTGCCACCACTGGCCTCGAAGTATCGCAACCGCATCTCGTCCGGCAGGAGCAGGTAGAAGTTGTCGCTCTTCACGTCCACGTCGAAGATATCGGTGACCTTCACGACCTGATCGCGCGTGGCTGGCGCCTCGACGCCGTCGCCGGTCGGGAAGACCATGGTTCCCTTGGAAACGCGGATGTAGCCGCCAACCTGAATCTCCGACATCTGTTCTTCGTCTCTCTGTTATGGGGCTCAATGGAGGCCGAGAAATCCAAGGGCTAGAAATGGGAACGGCACCCGAAGGTGCCGTTTCTGTTGCTAGGCTGTCCCGAGCCCCGGATGGTTACGCCGCGAGGCGCACTGCACCCATGTCAACGTTGTCGTTGGCATTTATGAATGTGCACTATCAAGGCCGTAGCTCAGCCTAATCGCAACCTAGCCTTTATTGCGCCCAGTCGAACCCATGTCGCCCCCATCACAAACACACCGGGGCAGCGGCCCGCCCTCAAGGAAGGCCAGTCGCCCAAAATCCGTCTTGCGGCACTTGGGCGGCCGGTGTGCTTGTGGTGGAGGCGGCGGGAATCGAACCCGCGTCCTAAACGCCTATTCCACTCTGCCTCTACGATCATAGTCAGGCGAACCTGACATATCCGATATAGGGGTTTGCCAACCTGATTGCTAGAGCATCGGATGGATCCCAAAAGTGCAAGTCCACTTTTGGGTCCGATGCTTTAGGCACAAGATCTACAATCGCGTCTGTCGAAGAAGCAAGGGATGCTTAGCAACGTCGTGGCTCTCTGCTCTTCACCCCAAACTCACGCCATGCGATGATGCTGGCCTGGACTGCCTCCCCGGTCGTCCCATTCCGCCACTCCCCGTTCATGCGCTCACACGGGAATGGAAGGATGTATGTGCCGACATGATCCTCTGCCAGACCCTGCACCGGCAGCCCACAGCCCGGATACCCGTCGGATGTGAAATCCTTTAAACGGGCAGTTCGCGCTACCATGCACCCGCTCCGAGTATTCCGATTTACCAATAGATCGATGGGGCAACGCTACCGTAGAAGCACGATGATACCAATAATGCCTTGAGCTAAGATGGAGCAGCACTCAACGTTAACCGGCCTCTCGTTCCACGGGAAGGGTCGTTCCCTATGCAGCCGCTTCATCATCGGGCCCCTCCGGTTCTTCGGCCAGGCTCTTAGCCTTGTTGAGGTGAGGAGCTTTGGCCAAGCTCTGTTCGATCAACTTGCGAGCCTCGGTCTGGGTCAGCTGGCTGGATGCTGCCACCTCCCTGATCATGAAGTCCAGGGCACCTTCGAAGATCTGCTGCTCGCTGTAGGAAGCCTCCTGCTGCTCTGAGCCGCGGTTGAGATCCCGCAGAACTTCAGCAATAGCTGTCAATTGCCCAGTCCCGATACGCTCCTGAAGCTCGTTGGAGCGCCGGCTCCACACGCCGCGCTTGGCCATTGCCTTTCCGCTCAGGAGGTCGAGTGCCTGCTTCACCACCGCATGGTCCGAGAGCTTCCTCAGGCCGCTGCTCTTGGCTTTTGCCAGGGGAACCCGAAGGGTGAGGCGATCCTTATCGAAGGTGATCACAAAGAGCTCGAGCTTGAACCCGGCAATCTCCTGCTCCTCAATCGCAGTGATCACACCCACACCATGGGCCGGGTACACAACCGTTTCACCGATCTCGAAGGAAAGGGCATTGTTCTTCTTGGTCATTCAGACATGATCTCCGTTAGGCAGAGGCGAGGCTTCAGTCGAAAGAGCCTGTGTCGTAGATGCCGGGCTCGCGACCGTCGCGTCAATGCACCCCAGGTTTGCAGAACTCGAAGCATCTTACGCGGTTCCCATGGAACGGCTACGCTCCATTCGGTAGATCCAGCAGCGTCTGGATAGAGTGCGCACTACACCCCGGAATCGGGCGGATCATCGGCTCTCGGTGATCCGAGGACATTGCGAACACCTCGGGAATGTCTGTTGTCCCCTTCGTCAGCAGACATCCGGCCTACTTCGCAAAATGTGCCAGGAAGAGACATTCCGGTTCTATGCACCAGTTTTGTAGAAGGCTGTTCATCGAACGCCCCGCTGTAAGATCAAGGTTCGCCCTACGACGTCCTGTTCAGACGAGCGACGCCAACAGGAACGCAATACAGGCTGCAAGGCCAACAACTGTTCGCATCGGGTGGAGCGGGCCCGACCGCTGGATCATGGTTCGGCCCTCGGGACCAGCCGCTGCCGGATCAGTCGCCATGAGCCAGTAGTTTGCAGGCATGATGGCCAAGTACATCAAAGGCCAGTTGGCTATCATGATGAGCGCGCCCAGCAGCCATCCGATGTGGCCGGTCGGCCACCAAGCCGCGAGACCGGGCAGGAGTCCTACAACGGCCAACGGTGCCTGCATGGTCAGTCCACGCTTTTAGGAGTACTTTCACTCGGCGAGCAGGGATCGATCGTCAAGCCCGAGACGGGCCGGCTGCTCGGCCATGTCGATGGAGAGGGCCGCTCCCGAGAACACAGCGGCGACAACAAGTGCGGGCTGATCGGCGATCATGGCAGGTTATCGTAGACAACACTCATCATTAGGCTTGCCATGCTTTCTTCGTCGAAGAAGTTGGGGGCCGCTCAGCAGCCGATGCAGATGCCCCTTGTAGCTCTTCTCAGCCGGGCATCCCTCGCACGCTCTGCGGCTTCGGCCTTTTTGCGGACAGCGGCAGCCATTGCCGCGCTTTCTTCTGAGTTATAGACTCTTTCGGTCGTTGCCTTCGACTCTTCCTTAGCTGCCTGCGCCTGAGCAACCTGAGGGGCAAGAGCAGGAACCAACATGAAAAGGGCCATCAGAACGCGCATCGGTCGCCTCCGCAGAGAATTTGATTGTTGGAGCGTAGCACACGCCTGCCAAACAAGATTTGGTTATTGCGCCGCTAACCAGTCACTTAAGAGTGACCGCTGCTTTTGCGATTAAGGTCGAACGCTTTTTGCAAGCGGCCACCTAGAGCATCGGATGGATCCCAAAAGTGCAAGTCCACTTTTGGGTCCGATGCTTTAGGATTCTTTTGCAGCCGTGGCCCTTTCAAAGCGCGAGTAGCCCACCATATAGAATAGATCAGCGGCTCCTCAGTCGACCGCTGTCCTTTTGGGCGCACTCCCGCACCTCGAAGTGCCGTAGGCTCTGAGGTGTGTTATGAACAAATCATCGAGATCAAGTCAGCCCTATCAAGCTGTCATCGTAGACCCGTCGACCGGCCTCGCCACCATCGAAACCTTGGTTTGGGATAACGAAATGCAAGCTCGTGAGTGGGCGTGCAGTCTTGCCCACACGAGCCGCGTGCAACTCTGGCATAACGAGAGGATGATTGGCTCCTGCACGCCGCCTCTGGGTCCGACAAAGTCACCTTTGTCCTAATCTTGGCCGCCAGACCGTCCTTGAGATCGTTGCGCAAAGGACTGCCATGCCTGTCGATATGCCTCCAACTCCCAAGAAGGCGCCAGAAACTCAGGAAACGTCAGCCGGCTGGCTTACAGGAACACTGAACTGGAGTGCCTTCGTTATAAGTCTTGGACTTTGCCTTTGGATGATCAACCACAGCGTTGGATCAACAGAGTACACCCATGCCCCACTCAGTTCCGGCGCTGCGAGTGCCGAGGACTAGATCTCATCCAATGAGCTTCATGGTTTGCCTGGCCTCCAGAACCGTGACAGGTCGGGAACCCGGAACTTTCCCAGCGCCAGTTTGTTAACAGCAGTTGTTCAGCCGCCCGGTGAGGCCCCGGCTGATGCCAGGGGCTTCCATGTCAAACCAGGATCTCCATCTTACACTCCTTGAGTCGGAATTCAGCCGGGTCCTTGACGAGCACTCAACCGGATCACGTGGTGAATCGGCTCGTAAGAGCAACAGTCCGGGCGAGGCTCGGCTTCGGGATCGCACACGCGACCGCCGCTTCCGCCAACTGCTCGATGCCCTGCCGGCGGCGGTGTACACAACGGACGCAGCCGGGCGCATCACCTTCTACAACGAAGCTGCCGCTGAGTTATGGGGCTGTCGGCCCGAACTCGGCAAGAGCGAGTGGTGCGGGTCCTGGCGGCTGTTCTGGCCAGACGGAACGCCTCTGCCACACGATCAGTGTCCGATGGCGGTTGCCCTCAAGGAGAACCGTGCGATCAGGGGTGCCGAAGCCATTGCCGAGCGCCCGGATGGCATCCGGGTCCCGTTCATCCCGTTCCCAACCCCACTGCACGATGCATCAGGCACGCTGGTCGGTGCGGTGAACATGCTGGTGGACATTACCGACAGAAAGCGCGCGGAGGATCAGCAGGCGCTGCTGGTTCGCGAGCTGCATCATCGGGTCAAGAACATGCTGGCGACCGTTCAGGCCATCATGGGCTCGACCGCGCGTGCCTCAACGACGATTGAGGAGTTCCAGCAGGCGTTCACGGGCAGGATCATGGCATTGGCCCGAACTCATTCGAGCCTCGCAGAAGACGAGTGGCAGGCCATCTCCCTCCGAAACCTTCTGTGCCATGAGCTCGAGCCCTACGATGACGGCTCCCCGGGCCGGGTGCTCCTCGACGGTCCTGCCGTTGATCTGCCGTCGGCCACCGCCATTCCATTGGGAATGGCCATTCATGAACTGACGACGAACGCGGTCAAACATGGTGCCCTGTCTGTCCTGGGCGGGTCCGTGGCGGTCTCATGGACGCTTATGGACGAGCCGGACCATCCCGAACTCACCATCGAGTGGGTTGAGCGAAACGGTCCGGCTATCGGCCCGCCGACCCGGAGGGGCTTTGGCTCCCAGCTCCTGGAACGTGTGCTGAGCAATCAGATCGGTGCGCACGCCATGGTCTCCTACGAACCGGAAGGACTGCGAGCGCACCTAAGGGTACCGCTTCCATGTCGCATGTCTGCCTCAGTCCAATAGACAGTCGCGCCCACCCTTAGAGCATCGGATCGACCCCAAAAGTGGACCCACTTTTGGGATCGATCCGATGCTCAATTCCTTAAATGGCGCATCGTTCGGAGCGGACCCAGCGGGCCGCGCAAGCGAAAACCGGGTCCACTTTTCCGCACGATGCGCTAGCACCCGCCGCAAACCGTTGACGATCGCCCAGCCTCTTAGACGTCCGGCAGCGGGTGAATGTGCATCGGATGGGCCTGATCAATACTGAAGCAGCCCCTGCCCTGCTACGCACAATTCTGTCTTTGAAATTCGTCGAAAGCAGACAAGATTCATCTAAATCATGTAGGAAGACACACAGCACTTGTTATCAACTAATAAAGAGTCTATATAGTTTTTATCGGATTTTGGCCGGACAATCGGGTCGTTTCGCTTTTGACACTGTCAGGCGCACGTTCGGACTTTCTTACCATTACATCGACGAACTGAGTTGAGGCCGCTCTTTGGCGCGCCTTCCCTCACGTGCATCCACAGCAATCGCGAAAGGTTACACCAATGATTACGGGCACAGTAAAATTCTACAACGATACGAAGGGCTTCGGCTTCATCCAGCCGAACGATGGCAGCAAGGACGTCTTCGTTCATGCCACCGCCCTTGAGCGCGCTGGCATGCGCGGCCTGGTCGAAGGTCAGAAGGTCTCCTTCGACACAGCCGAGGACCGTCGCTCCGGCAAGATTGCCGTCAACAACATCGAAACAGCGTAACTGGTGATGATCGGCTCAGGACATAGGCCTGTGCCGCTCGGTCCTGAAGCCGCTCCCTTGTGGGGCGGCTTTATTGTTTGCGCTCGCAATCACCCGGCAGCGGTTGTCCGCCCATCCCTGCCCTGCCTGACAGCCGTCGGGCTCCAGGAGCAATGAATGTCTCACAAGTATAAACTTCGTCAGCTCGTCCGCATCACCCATCCGAATTTCTCCGACAAGCGCGCAACGACAAGCGGCATCTACGAGGTGACCCGCCTCATGCCGGCCGATCAGACTGGCGAGGTCTCCTATCGCATCAAGTCGTCCGGCTTCGGCGAGCGTGCTGTGCGCGAGAGCGAGATTACGGCGCAGGCGTGAATCATTTGACCAGCGCAGACGCCTTCTTTCACGGATCGCAGATCTACGATCCTGTCGCCGTGCTTCGACAGGGCGATGAGGCCTTGTACGTTGCTCGGGTCGGCCGGAAGGCGTCCCGACAGTTCATGATCCTCACGCCAACAGGTGAGCCTGCGTGGCCACACGAGCCGCTTGGTAGTCTCTCGGATGTGGGTTGGGCTCTTCGAGCACACGCGTGGCATAGCGTGACGCCCGAGCCGATCGGCGGGAGTGCTCAGCAAGCCAAGACACTGGCGCGGTTGCTCGCGGAGCGAACCTGACGATCATCAATACAGAGGTGAATGCATGGATGAGGACACATCGCTCGCAACGCTTCTGCCTCTCACCCCCAGGAGGCGCACCATGGTCGATCAACCAACCAATCTTGATGCCCATCGCGGCATGGCAGCCCAGAAAGCCACCGACCTTCGACGTCTGCGCTCCGAGGTCGAGGCCGACCAGGCAGCACTTCACGCAAGACAAGCGGAACTCGAAGATCTGCTTGCGGCCGCACCCGCCACCGACTGGCCGGAGGCTGTCGAGAAGGCGCGCTATCTGCTGGGTCTGCTCGCGCAGAACTTGGACGCCGCCGACCTGCGTCGGCGCAGGCTGATCGACCGGGTTCTGGCCGACTTCGATCATCTGCTCGACAAGTCACCCCACGACTGAGACGAATTTTCCAGAACCCAACTGACAATGGAGATACCCTATGGCCAGAGGCGAAAAGCGCGGCAACCGCGAGGCAAAGAAGCCGAAGCAGGACAAACCCAAGAACCCAATCCCGGTCTCTCCCGTCGTGACCCAAGGCAAGGGCAGCACCCCGCCTAAACCATCCGGCGGCAAGCGCGCATCGTAGCTGGGCCACGACGGGAACGAAGCCACTGAGGCTTGATCCAACACCCGCTGACATCCTTCAAGAACGAGCCGAAGAGCGGGTGGGTGCCTTCGGCGCGACGGCGGCCCGTTCGTCGCTGCAGTGGAGGGCATCCGCATGCTCATGGTGGTCACCGACATCACGACCATCCAAAACCGCCAACAGCCGCTGCTCCTCAACGAGGACCATCATACCGTCTTCGTCAAATCCCGTCGCCACGCGGATGGGCTGAAGGGGGGTCATGCGGCGGCCTGATCGCTCTCCAGATGCAGGTAGTTGGGGTCAAACTCGCCCACCTGCTTCAACTTCTCCCAGTCAGGAATGTTCAGCCGGTCGCCCTTCAGTTCGATCAGACCCTCGGCCCGCATCTGCTGAAGCACCCGGTTGACGTGGACCGGAGTGATGCCGAGCGCATCCGCGAACTCACCCTGAGTGATGGGCAGGTCACAGGCATGACCCTCGACCAGGCCCACCGCCCTGAGGCGCACCAGCATCTCGCACAGCACATGGGCCAGACGATTGTAGGCCTCGCGGCGGCCGACATTGGTCACCCATTCCCGGAAGATGGCCCCCTCGATCAGGGTCTCGCGCCAGAAGGCAGCAGCGATGCGCGGATGGCGGGTGCAGATGTCCCGCAGGTCTTCATGTTTGATGAACCCCACCCGGCACTGGGTAAGAGTGGCGATGCTAACGTCCAGAACCTTCAGGTGCAGGCTCTGCAAATCGGGAATGTCACCGGCAATGCCGAAGGACACAATCTGGCGCTTGCCGACTGTGGTGACTTTGTAGGTAGCGGTGAAGCCGCTCAGGATCAGACAGGAACGGGAGGGACGGTCGCCTTCGCGCACGATGTCCTGATGGTCTTTGAGCGTGGCAGGCTGCATCGGCAGGGTCTCAAGCGCCTGCCGCTCGTCATCCGTGAGCGTGAAGATGCTCTCCAGCTTGCGGATCATCGGATTGTAATCGGGATGGAAAGAAGCGTGCATGGGGAGCTCCTCCTGTTTGCAGGCGGGAGCACACGTATCTCTCAGGTATCAGCGCCTAGGATCGCTTGCTGATAATGATCGTCTTGTAGCACATAAATCAGTGTCCGCCTCTGATCTAGGTTACTTTTTGCGGAAAAACATTGTGTTGATATCGTGTTAGTCGACAAGTCTGAGTTCATCTTTGTTCTTCCAGCAGAAATCGACGCTTCAGCTTTATTTCGAAACCCAGGAAAGGACGAGGCGCATCTCCGATAAAGAGCCCTACAGATCAATGTGAATGAGGCCAAGCATCTCGGAATGTTGGCGGAGGAAGAGGAGCGCAAGGTCCAGCATGCAGCTTCCCCACCGGAGCCCCAACCACATGCGTGGTCCCTACGTTGGAACAGCGAACAAGGCGCGAAGCCAAGCGTTGACGGCTACGATCCCAAGCCTTGGAGTGCCTGTGCCTCGCTATTTCTTCGACACGTACGACGGGGATGTCCTCGTCCCCGACGACGTGGGGCAGGAGCTGGAAAACCTTGAGGCGGCTAAGGCCGTTGCTCAGGAGGAACTGCCACTGATGGCCCAGGACGAGCTGCCCGATGGTGACGAACGCACGTTCATCGTCAGCGTCAGGGACGAGGCGGGACACGTGGTGCTCCGAGCTGCACTCTCCCTGATCGTGGAATACCCTTCCGTGAGGGCAGACCGTCCGCAGAGGTAATCTTCCCAGCATGTCTACCCCGAGGTCAGGAGCGTCTTGAGCAGTCGCACGAGCGTCTCGGGATGGACGGGCTTGCTGAGGAACAGGGCTCCCTCCGGCAGGTCCCCTGACTTGGGCGCGGCACGACCGGACGCGATCAGGATCCCGATGTCCTCGCGCTCCGAACGGACCCTCCGGGCCAGCTCGAAGCCGTTGATGCTCCCACGCGGCATCTCTACGTCGGTGACCACGGCGTGGATACCCGAGACGGCACTCAGAACCCGGAGCGCCTCATCGGCATGGGCGGCCTCGATCACCTTGAAGCCGGCATCCTCCAGCACATCGACGAGGGTCATTCGCACGAGCGCCTCGTCTTCGACAACCAGAATGAGAGCACGCGGGTAAGGGTTCGGGCCAGGCATGCCCGATGAAAGAGGGAGCAACGGTCTTTGTTCCTAAGGTCAAGATCTCAAACAATGCCTCCTAGATAGGCGTGGATCAGCCGGGGTCGACCCTTGAGAGTTGGTGCTGAGACAACTTTGCCATTGCCTCTTTCTGAGATCAGGAGCCGATTGCTGTCACGCTGGCTATCACGCCTCTTGGAACCAAGCGCAGCCGCTGGGCTTTTCCAGCCTTGCAGTAAGACAACCCCGATGGGGATCTGAGCAGGAGGCATGATGCCGAGAAGGAGCGACAGTCCCAGCCCTGAACTTAAGCGCATGCACGAGTACCAGCGTGCGCTCGCCGCCTTCGGCCGGATTGCCTCCGAAGTTCTGCCGCGTGAGAAGCTGTTGCACTACGTCACGGCCCAGGTCTCGCGGGTCACCCATATCAGGCATGTGAAGGTGCTGTGCTACCGTCCAGACCATGGCGACCTGCTGATGGTGGCCGGGGTGGGCTGGAAACCTGGCGTGGTGGGTCAGACGACCTTCGCCCTCGACAATGCCTCTGTCGCCGGACGATGCATGCAGACAGCCGCTCCAGTGACTGTCGAGGACCTGCCGAACGATCCTGAGTTCCGCATGCACCCGAGCCTGCGCGAGCATGGCATCGTCTCGCTCGTGAACGTGCCGGTGCGGATCGATGGTCGCATCTGGGGCGTGCTGGAAGTGGATGCTGAGGAGCCACGGACCTTTGACGAGGGCGACGTGACCTTCCTGACCATCATGGCCAACATCCTGGGCGTGGCCCTGTTGCGGCTGGATACCGAGACCAAGGCGGCGGAGGCGGCCGCAGGGTATGCGCGGGAGAAGTCCTTTGCCGAGGTGGTCCTGCGCGAGTTCCAGCACCGGGTGAAGAACAACCTTCAGACGATCATCTCCTTCCTGGCGCTGCAACGGCGGCACGCCTCGACGCAGGAGGACCGGGACCGCTTCGTGAGCGTCATGGACCGGGTGCATGCCATCGCCCTGGCTCAGGACCAGCTCTCGTTCGAGGCTGGCATCAGCAACGTGGAGTTCGGCGATTACCTGCGGGCCTTATGCGCCAACATCGACCCGCAACGGGAGACGGTGACCATCGATGTCGAGGCAGGGCGCGGAGCGCTGCTTCCCCTGGATCGAGCCGTGGCAGCCGGGCTGATCGTCAACGAATTGGTGACCAACTCGCTCAAGTACGCGTTTGATGAAGACGGCGGCACGATCCGGGTCAGCTTCACGACACGGTCCGAGCTCGGTGAGGCCTACCTTGCGGTCGAGGACAATGGACGCGGGATGGGACCGCCCCGCAAGGGTGGGCTCGGCCTTCAGCTCATCGACGCCTTTGCCAATCAGCTCGATGGGCAGGTGGAGCGGAAGCCGGTCGAGAAGGGCACGCGTACCTGCGTCAGGTTCCCTTTGCCGCTGTGATGTTCGGTCCAGTGGGCTGGTTCGCTCCTTGAACATGGTGGAAGGGCTGCTTTGGGTCAAACTGAGCCTTTGGGCTTGGCCGTATGAAGGTCAGCTTACCCTATGACGACGGAAGTTCGGCTTTCCTCCGCCCCGTGCCACGTCCGGACATTTCGTCGGCCGAGTCCATGCTTCGGCCGCCGCACGGCAGATGGCCACGCCCAGGGCGAGAACCGCCACCGACTCAAAGTGCTTGCAGCTCCGCTTGGGTCCAGATGAACCGGAAAAGAAATTCACTTCACAAGACGCTAGCCCTCGCCTGGGCAGCGTGAGGGGACCTGTGGGATGCTGTGTTGGCCTTTCTCGCGTTAGCCGGCCTTGGGAAATGGCACAACCGTGCCATCCCCCCGATCGACCTCTGTTCGGCCGAACGCCCTGCTCTGGCAGCCTGAGTACGCTCTGCGGCGGATCGCACATAGGACACCGGGGTTTCGCTCGGGCAGGGCTTGGCCAGAATCGCGCCCCCAGGCGGCAGATCTCCTCCCCTCGGCCATTCCCGTCCCGAGGTGATCAGGATTTCGGTGCTGAGCCATTGCTCGTAAACCTGGCGGGCGAGCGCGTAGCCGTTAAGGCCCGGCGGCATTTCGACGTCCGAGAACACGACGTCGACATCAACCCCGGCGCTCAGGAGGGTGAGGGCCTCGTCGGCGTTGGCCGCTTCGGCAACACGGAAGTCGGCTTCGATCGGCAGGTCAGCCGTTACCAACCGCACCAGCGGCTCGTCCTCGACCCGCAATACGGTTCCGAGAAACAAATGCGACACAGGACGAACAGAACGAAAGAATGGCGAGACGAAACGCATCGGCCACGCTTTGGTTCCTTCTCGGAGCATCGCGCTCCAATGCAGGAGCCGATCGATGGCGGTTGCGCTTGGCTTAAGCCGCCTCATTCTAGGCTTAAACTCATAGTTAATGCGCTCCTAACAAAACAACCGGGTCGAGTGCCGCAGATGGCGACTTGGACCAAATTCGTTCGGGGGGCATTCGTATGATGTCGATCTCTCGCTGCCTGGCTGGCGGCCTTGTGCTCACTTTGGCAACGGCGCTTTATTCCGCTCCGGTCTCGGCTAAGCCTGCTGCGCACGTAACCCTCACGCCGGAGCGGATGTCGGAGCTGCGGCAGATCAACAGCCATGTGAACAGCACCATTGTCGAAGTGTCCGACATGGACCAGTACGGACGCGAGGACGTCTGGACACTTCCAACGAGTGGCCGGGGCGACTGTGAGGATTTCGCACTGCTGAAGCGCAAACTGCTCTTGCAGCGCGGCTGGCCGACCTCGGCGCTGTCGATCTCGGTCGGCACGACCTCGTCCGGCGAGCCGCATGCGGTACTTGTCGTGACAACGGCCAGTGGCGAGTACGTCCTGGACAACCTGACCTCATCCATCCTGCCGCCCGCCCAAACAGGCCACACGTTCCTCTCACGGCAGACGGGTCGCGGGTGGGTTTCGGCTTCGGGCGCAAGAACCAGCGAGCCGACGGTGGATCTTCCCGTCGCCCGTAGCCTGCCCGTAGCGCAGGCCGGGTTTCGCCGGCCGCGCGGCTGACCCGCTCCCTCTCCAGGTAAGCCGTGGAACTGAGTTGGCTATAGGATCGTTGCACCGTTTGGGCCAAATCAGCGTCCCGTCGAGTATTGCTTGCCCCTGATAGCTGAAGACTATCAGGGGCTTTTCTTTAGTTTGCGCTCGCAAGACAGGCTAAAGCCGAGGTGCGGGCAGGTATAAAGATTGAATACCCGTTAATTGGCGCAGGCATATCCACATATCGTCTGAAAAAATTTCCAGGAATGTGCCGGAACCATGTCCGGAGTTAGGCGTCATCTAGCAACCTGAGCCGCTCTTCTGCGATCAGCCTCCATTAGTACTCTCTTGTAAGGTGAACCATGAAGCGTTCGCACGCTCTCGCTTTGTCCGCGATGACCCTGTTTGTTGCCACGTCAGCCTCCGTTCAGGCCCAGATGCCCAGGTCAGGCCAACAGTGCCAGCCTGCCGTTGCCAATGCATCCATGTACGGCAACTGCCACCTCCGCATCGTCCAGGGCCAGGAAGTCTGCCGCTGCGCAATCCGTCCGCAGGCACGACGTGCGGTCGACCAGGGCACCAGAGCTGAGACGACCGGATCCATTGGGGCGCCCGGAACATCGTTCCTGGATCGGCTCTTCGGCTCTGGCACGAGTTCCGTCGCAGTCGGCACGTCAGCGCGATCCGCGGCGGGTTCTCCTGCAATTGCTGGTTCCGCGACGGGCAGGAGTGCGACCTCCTCCGGCAGCGTCATGGCAGGCGCAGTCGGGAACTCGGGTTCCGGTAGTGCAGCCGGACGATCCGCAGCCGGAGGCCTCGCCGGAGCCGCTCCAGGAGATGCATCGGCTGGCGCTTCCATCGGCGGGAGCTCGGCTGGTGGCAGCAGCCCGGCCGGCAGCAGCGGCGGCATCGGAGGCTCGAGCGGCAATGGCAGCCGCGGGTCGGCAGGATCCGGCGGCAACGCCAATGGTGCCGGGCCGGGCAATGGCAACGGACCGGGGAACGGAAACGGTCAGGGGCCGGGCAACAACAACGGCCTCGGCAACGGATCAGAGCCTGCCGACAACACCAGTACCGACGTGAAGGGCACCGATCCCTCCAATCCCGGTGGTGGCAGCGGCAACGCGGGTGCCGGGGGCGGTCGAGGCGGCAATGGCAATGGTGGCGGAAATGACAATGGGGGCGGTCATGGCGGGGGCAATGGTGGAAGGCGCTGATCATCGGCTCCTGCCGTCGGCCTGATAATCCGGCCTGTGCGTCCTTCCGATCCACAGGCCGACATAGAAACTTGCCTGGGCCCTTGGCTTCTTGAACAGCCAAGGGCAGAACGGGCAATTCTACAGGCAAGCGGGAGCTTCGCTCGCACTTTGGTGGAGGTTCTACAAGCCGCCTGAACCAATCACCCGGTTTGGGTGAAAAGTCCGCCCTGGGTCACGCGCTGACGATCCCATGCCCGCACGGAACTTCCGCTGTTCCTTGCCAGAGCAGACCATCGGTCACCTTCCGAGAAGGTAGAGTCGAGGATGGGCGCGGTAGCTTGGACCATGCGGCAACGCCCCGTTTCCCATCCCCGCTCATCGAACCGGACGTGCGGCGCTACCGCATCCGGCTCTCCGACCAGCTTCATCGCAAGGCCCACGGCGAGGCAGGTCGGGGCAAGCGTTCCAGAGCCAGCACACCGCGTTCACCATGGATCACGTCGTAGGTGAACTGTCGGGTGCCGCGCCCATGCACCTTATGCCGTCGGGCGAGGAAGGCACGCACGCGCTCAGTGACGTACTGGTCCATCCCGCGAAAGGCCGGACGAGATGTTCCATAGGCGAAGTAGTTCGACCAGCCGCACAGGGACCTGTTCAGCGTGTCGCGCACTTCTTCCCATGGTCCAGTGTGGCCGGGCGTCAGCAGGTTGGCGACCTTCGTCTTGAGCCGTTGCACGCTCTTCTTGGACGGGCTCGCGCCCAGATACCGTCGGCCGTTCGCCTTGTAATAGTGAGGCCCGAACGAGTAGCCGAGGAAGTCGAAGCGCTCCTGGCGGGCATCCTTCAGCGAGGTCTTGGCCTCGTTGAGGCTCAGCCCAAGCCTTGTCATCACGGCCTTCGTCCACGTCAGTGCCTCGGCCGCACGACCGCGGCTGAGAATGACGAAGTCGTCGGCATACGAGACCACATGGGCTCGGAATGCTTCACCGCGTCCGGTCAGCCGCCAATGCTTCAGGAACCGGTTCATGTAGATGTTGGCGAGCAGCGGGCTCGCGACGCCACCCTGGGGCGTACCCCGCGAACTGCTCTTGCCCCCGCTCATGCGCCGGGTTCCATCGGCATCCCGCTCCTCGATCGGTGCCTTCAGCCACAGCCTGATCAGCCGCAGCACGGAACCATCTGCGATCCGCCGCGCCACCGATTGCAGGAGTTCGCGGTGTGGGATCGTATCGAAGTAGCGGGACAGGTCAGCATCAACCACATCGGTGTAGCCCCGGCAGATCAGCCGGTGCACTTCCTTGACCGCATCCACCGCCCCGCGAGCGGGGCGATAGCCGTAGGCATTGTCCTCGAAGTCGGCCTCGAAGATCGGCTCCAGCACGAGCTTTGCGGCGGTTTGCACGACCCGATCCCGGATGGTCGGAATGCCGAGCGCTCGCTCGCCGCCATCCGGCTTCGGGATCGTCACCCGCCGCACCGGATCGGGCCGGTACGTCTTCAAGACCAGTTCCTCGCGCAACCCCGCCAGCCAGACTTCCAGGCCTTGCGTCTCGATCTGCTCGAAACTCATCCCGTCCACCCCTGGAGCCCCCGCATTGGCGCGGGCCAACCCATAGGCGTGACGGAGAATGTCATCACGATAGATCTTGTCGTAGAGCCCATAGAAGCGGAAGGCAGGCTGCGCCTTCGCCTTGCAATAGAGCTTTCTCTGAAGGATCCGGATCTTCTCAGGTGTTCCTAGACTCATCGTCAATCACCCTCACCTCCCCAGCTTCGAAAGCGCACCAGAAGTCAGGGTCCTTTGCTCCGCCGGCGTTACCCAGCTTCAACGCTCGTATGACCCTGTCCGACTCCCGCCTTGGCCGGCGTCTGACACCACCGTTGAGGCCGCTACCCTCGCACAGGACGGGTCTCCCCCGATTACCCGCATCACCCTTCCGACGTGCCGTGCCCACTACCCCGGCGGATCGAGCGGGTGCATGTGTCGATTGCTTCCCCGCTCGCGCGGCCTTCCCCAAATGGCAGGAGGGTCGGCATCCGCATTGTCACTTTCGAGGCCTGCTCAGGCTTCACTCACGTTACGGCCCATCGGATTGCTCAGCCGCCTTACAGCGACCTTTGTCACGAGGCTCCGGCCCGTCCGGTTGCCCGGCCGAACCGCTCGTCAGCTACCAGATCAATCGACAACTCTCTGGGTGGAATCCTCCTCCACTGGTGATCCGCGCCTTCGGGGCGCACTGCCACTGACGGACTGACCGATCTCAGCCAGAGCCTTGAGCTCCTCGACCGAGGCGGCCAGTGCTGCTGACTGCTCCTTCAGCTCTCGGACGAGGCGTGCGTTCTCAATGGCAATCACCGCCTGATCAGCAAAGACTGTAATTAGATCGATCTGCTTCTCGGTGAAGGGTTCGACATGGGGACGAGAGAGAACGATCGCGCCGATCGGTTCCCCGTCTCGCAACAGGGGCACGCCGAGCACGGTGCGGAAGCCTCCGAAGGCCTGGGCTTCCTTCCACCTGTACCGGTCATCCGTCGCGACATCCTCATAGTGAAGCACGCGACGCTCCTTGGTGGTGCGCCCGACAATGGTCCCGATCGCATCCGGACTGATGGGGTTGTTCTCGAGGAACCGCTTGAACTCATCGGAGAAGCAGTACGAGGCCCTGAGCCGGTAACGGCCATTGTCCAAGCGGAACAGGAGAGCACGGTTGGCCCGACACAACCGGGCGGCGGTCTCCAGTAACGTGTCGAGCACAGGCTGAAGGTGAAGCGTCGAGCGACTGATGGCCTTGAGCACCTCACCAGTGGCGGTCTGGTAGGTCAGTGCCTCGGTGAGCTCGTGCGTACGGGCCTCAATCTGCCGGTAAAGCTGCCCGAGCTGCTCGGATGTCCGATTGACGTTCTGAGCGAGCACGCCGAGCTCATCACGATTGGTGATCGTGACCTTCTGGGCAAAGTCGCCGGCTGCGATCTGGCTGAGATGGGTCTCAATTTCCTTGACCGGCTCGATCAGCGACCATGAGATGATGTATCCAAGACCGAGCGCCAACAGGATACTGCTGACGGCAAACGAGATCACAACGATCCGGGAGGTGGCGTAGGCCCTCTCGGTCGTCTCGATCGCGTCCACCATGTCGGCCTCGGCAATGTTGACGAGCTGGTTCGTCAGCCGTTCCAGGTGGTCCGCCAGCGGCATGATCTGCGCCACTTGCGTTGTCCGCGCTTCAGTCGTCTGGCCGGTGCGGATGAGGTCTACGACCCGTGTCACCTCAGCGGTGAGGCGGTCATAGTCCTGGCGGACTTGAGCAAGGAGTTCAGCCTCGTCCCGGGCAATGAATTCCATGCGATCAAGGTCATAGCCGAACTGCCTGAGCTGACGGAGCGCGGCATCGAGCATTCGGTCGTCCTGCAGCAGAAGCGCCGTCGAGATGCTGTAGAGCTGGCTGGTGGTATCGTGCTGAACCTGGTGATAGGCCGCGATCTTGCGCTGCTGGCGGATCAGCACATCGGTTTGCTCGTTGACCCCGCTCAATACCTGCAGGCCTACCGCCCCGAGCACGATGAGGAGCCCAACGATGGAGAGAAACGCGGCCAAAAGCTTGGTCTGAACGCGCGCCGGTACCCGGGCGACCCAGCCGACCAGCCAGTTCCTGATGTTATTCGGCCTCGTCGAGGAGCTTGAGAAGATCACCGCGGAACTCCTCCAGGTCGAACCGGACGCCGAGATACTGCACGCGCAGATTTCCTTTCGGGTCGATAAGTGACGTCAGGAAGGTGTGGTCGACATCGCCGGACGGAGTCTTCTTCGCGAAGACGCCGTACTTTCGCTCGACCTCACGGATAGCGCCGGGATCACCGGTCAGAAAGGCCCAGCCTTTCAAGTCGGCGCCGAAGTTCTGCGCATATTGCTTCAGTGCTTCGGGCGTATCGCGCTCGGGATCGACGGTGATCGACAGGAAGGCGATCCCGGACCCGAATGTGGATCCGAGCTTGTCCTGCACGCGCACCATGTTGTCGGTCAGCAGCGGACAGGTGTCCGTGCAGGACGCAAAGATGAAGGTGACCGCGACCGCCTTGCCACGGAAGTCGTGAAGCGACACGCGATGGCCGTCCTGTGACGTCAGGGTAAAGTCCGGTGCTGTCCGAATGATTGGAAGGCGCTGGTTGCGCGGTGCGTCATGGGCATGCACCGGCCAGGAGAGAAGGCCGAGCAAGAAGAGATAAAGAGACCGCTTTCTCATGTTTTCAACTCGCGCCTGATCTCGTTGAGGAAGTGCCAGTCTGTGCCGCTGGCGATGATCTTCTGCGGACTCGACTTGATCATGCCGGCCTCATGCAGGCGCAGGGAGTAGAACCGGATCGTATCCTCTGGGTCGTAATCACGCCATTTGGCGTAGGAGATTTCCTTGAGGGCTTGAAGGGCGGGATCGTACCGCTTGGTATAGCCGCCATTCACCAAGAGCGTAGCCACCTGCTCGGGATTCGAGACGCAGAGATCAGTGGCCTTGAGGACAGCACGCACGACCCGTTTGGTAGCCGCCGGATGCTTCTCCAAATAAGACGCATTGGTGGCCAGCATGCAGCAATAGTATTGGGACCACGGGCGGTCCAGAATGCTGTTGACGATGACATGGCCAATCTTGCGAGCGCGGAGCTCCTGCGGCTCTGGCGGAAAAGCCACAAAGGCGTCGATCCTGCCCTGCGTGAACAGCTCAATCGGATTGACGTCGCTCGTCACCCAGTTGATGTCCTTGAGCGGATCGAGCCCGACATGGGCCGCCATTGCTGTCACGAAGACATGCGGGTCGGATCCCAGATTCTGTCCGGCGCCGACAGTCTTGCCTTTCAGGTCGAGGACACTGTTGATGCCCTCATGTGCAAAAAGTTCGTAGCACCCGACATGCACGCCGGTGAGGATCTTGAGGGGCGCCCCTTGATCGATCTGCAGAGCCAGAGCGGTACCGAACTCAACAACAAAGTCCACTTCGCTGCGGGCCAGCATCGCTGTGGCGGTCAGACCGGCCACTGCATCTACGTAACGGAAGTCGGAAAAACCATCGGCGCGGAGCAGGTCTTCTGCCACAAACTGCGGCGCGTTGCAGATCCCGGGAGATTTGGAGAAGCGAACGGTGGTCGTTTCGAGTGGTGTCTCCTCGGAGGAGGCTCTCCGGGTATCGAGCAGGGCGGCTAGCCCGGCTGTCGTGAGGCCGGCGAGGACATGGCGGCGGGTCGAAGTGCTGTGCATGGAGCGTCTCCTCCACTTGATATCGAATGAGGCCTGTCTTCCCGTTTGGAGGAATGATCAGGACCAATTGTCGATTAGCGCACCGTCCTCGCGTATTTCCTCTTGGCATTCCCCGTCCATGCGCCCAATGAGGCGAGAACGTTGCCGCTCCAGTTCCTGTAACGGCACAATCCTGGCATTGTCTGGCTTGCGGACATAGACCGCGCCATCCCTGCCTGGAGGCAATTTTACGCCTCTATCGCCAAGCCTTCCAGACTGAATTCACTATGGGCCAGCCAATCTCCAGCCGCTGCAATGTCGCCCCGGACTAAAAGCTTGGAATCGGTCAAGATGGATCTAAAGTCCGGGATGAGATGCAATTGGGGAGGCTTCCACGATGCCCCGGGCGCAATAGCAGGTGCGGCCGGTGAGTTCCCTGGGCAGGGCTCCGCGGAGCGGGGCCAGCACCAGGTCGACGGCCTTGGGCGTGACCCGCAACAGCTTGGCCGCGAGCGGCACCGTCACCGGTGCGCGACAGGAACACTACCACGACACGCCTCTGCCAATTGGTTTCGACAAGACTGTGTCTCAGCCCTTCATCTGCGCCTTCATGACCGACCTGCTCGATCCACAGCCTCATGAGGCTGTGCTCGAGGTTGGCACCGGCTTGGGCTATCAGGCTGCCGTTCTGGCCGAACTTGCCCGCAAGGTCTGGACCGTCGAGAATGGTGGAGGAGTTCGCGAGCCATGCGGAGGCACGTTTGTCGCAACTTGGCCGCGATAACGTTGCCGTCCGGGTGGGCGACGGCACCCGTGGCTGGCTTGAGCATGCCCCCCTTGACAAGATCCTGGTTACAGCCGCGGCCGAGGTGCCGCCGCCAGCCTTGCTGGAGCAACTCGCTCCGGGAGGTCGTATGGTCCTGCCCCTTGGCCCAGAGGAGGTCCAACACCTTACCGTCATCGACAAAGCAGACGACGGACAGATCAGGGCGCGAACGGTGATTCCGGTGCGGTTCGGCATCTTGGAAACAGTGATCTGAGAGGGCATCGTGGGCCGGCCGGAGCTCTGATCCGCGAGTAGATGGCCGCGTCGATTCCGAATTCGGGCAGCGCAGGGGGGATTGCGTCGGGACAGATGGGCGTAAATGGGCACACGTAGGTCAGATTGTCGTCGGCCGCTGCCCGGGTTACCACGAAACATTCCTTCAAGCCCCCGCGTCGCATGCCACTGAAGCGCCGTCGAAGAGCCGCAAATGGGCAATGCCATAGGGACGGACGCCTGTGAACAAGCGATACCACGACCAGAAATTATCGTACGGCCAACCCAGCCGCTCCATCACCGGGTAGGTGCTAATCACATCCCAGCGCGGCTCCTCGAGCGACAGGTCCTCCGGACATGTTAGCCCCCATTTGAACTCTGCACCGAGCTGACGCAGGGACGCGCTCAGCCACGCCTGCCCGACCATCTGGGCACAGTAGTAGTCGTAGGCCAACTCGGCTGGGCCACCCCGTTGCACCTCGGCGAGGTCTCGCGCCAATCGAAAAACCTGCGCAGGCTCGAGATACATCAAGAGACCTTCGGCGACCACAAAAGTCGGGCCATGCAGATCTCCCACGATGGAGGTCCAGCCTGCCGCGGTGACCGAGGCGCTCACTAGCTGCCTACGCGAGTGGGGCGGGAAGAGGGAGCGTCGCAACTCCGCAACCTCGGGGAGATCGACATCCACCCAGTGCAGCCGGCCGTTATCAACCCGCTCGAACTGGGTCGACAGGCCGGACCCGAGGCTGAGCACGTGAGCGTCGGGATGATGGTTGAGGAAGGCACGCAGGAGCCGGTCCAAGACCAGGCTACGCTCGACCAGGCCGCGCAGCATCTCCCGATCGGCTTCGAAGCGAGTGAGGTCGTAAGCGAGGCGAGCGGCGATCGCCTCGGCAGCAGGATGGGGAGCATAAGGATATGTGGGGCACGCCGGTGAGAGACCCCCTTGAGAGGCGACGATCAATCCCGACCCGCGGCAGTACAATGAGAGCCAAGACTGCGAGCAACCTTGTTGCCCCACGATTCCCTATGCTCTCCGAATTGCTCGGCCCCGTGATGCAAATTCGGCTGCCGAAGCACGACAAGGGGATGTAACAACGCATTTGCCGTCTTCAGCGGTCAAAAGGGGTATCGTTGGACTTCAAGCAAAAATGGGATGGCTGGTTGGGCGCCAGGTTTCATGCATGCCAGTGATCCAGCAACTGCTGCACGCCGAAGCGCTTGTGGAAAGGGTAGGCTCGCAGCGAGACCGGCGGCGAGATAGCCGCAAAACGTATCTCCCGCCCCGACAGTGTCAATTACCGTAACTGTTAAGCCACTAACCCGATAGACATTTCCTTTGTCGATCGCAATTGCGCCATCCTTACCAAGAGTAACAATGAAAGTTTGTTGCGATCTCCGATGCGTCCGTCGAAGGATTTGCTCGTACTCTCCCGGCAAGACCTTGCTCTCACCAGCCAAGAGGTGAAACTCCGTCTCGTTTGCAACAACAATATCGGCCAGCAGGGCGAGTTCCGGTGCAGACGGAACCAGCGGGGCGATGTTCAGCACGGTTCTAATCTGCTTTGAGCGAGCTACTTTGAGTGCTCCTTCAACGACGTCTGCAGGCACTTCCAACTGCAGCATCAATATGTCGCCGCTCTCCATCGCGGCGACCGCCTCCTCGGCATCTGCGATCGTTAGAGCACCATTTGCACCAGGAATAATAATTATGGAGTTTTCGCCATCATCGCACACACTGATAAGGGCTGTTCCCGTGGCTTCATCAACCCTTTTGACGTCCGAAAGACATACGTTCTCCTCGATAAGCGAAACTAAAGCTGCATCTGCAAAGGCGTCCTTGCCGACGGCTCCAACAAGCTTAACATCTGCGCCGGCACGTCGTGCGGCAAGTGCCTGATTGGCACCTTTCCCGCCTGCGTTCGTAGTGAAGTCACGGCCGGCCACAGTCTCACCTGGTCTTGGCAGCCGCTGCGCTTTGGCAACTAGATCGATGTTGATCGAGCCTATAACTGTGATCATTCCGCCCTCCCTGCAATATATACCTAAGCTCTGAAAAGTTCTGCAGAGCACGTTGCTATCCTCGTATTGGCGTGGTAACGTTCCCACGTCAACCGCGAATGTGTTCGTCCGTTGATGGGAGGAGTGACCTTTGAAGAAGGTGATGAGTCGCAGGGCGACGATCGTCGATGTCGCACAAAAGGCGGGTGTCTCGAAGAGCACCGTTGCTCGCGTGCTTGCCGGGGCCTCCAACATCTCCGACGAGGCCGCTGAACGCGTCAACGCAGCCGTCGCGGCGACAGGCTATGAGCGCAACCATCTTGCGGTGGGGATGCGCTCCGGTCGAAGCGGGCTTCTCGGCCTTGTCATTCCAGACATAACGAATCCGTTCTGGGCCGATGTAGCGCGCGGTGCACAGGACCAGGCGGCGAAAAATGGTATGTCGTTGCTGATCTTCTCGTCTGACTGGGATGCCGGCAAAGAAGCTGTGCACCTTCGGGCGCTACGGCAGGCGCGGGTTGACGGTGCGATCATCAATCCTGTCGCCGACAATTTGGATGGTCTGGACCGGTTTGGATTGCCCTTCGTGTTGATTGGCTCCAGCGCTGAGCGGTTTCCTGACACCTCCAGTGTCGGGTCGGATATCGCCCAAGGCGTGCATCTTGGGATGGATGTTCTTGTGGCCAACGGACATGTTGAGCCCGCATTAATCCTGGGTCCGAAGTCTCGCTTGGCGCGTGCGCGATTTCTGCGGGCCGTCCATGATCATTGCGTTGAACGAGATGTAGATCCTTCCGTGCTGCGAGGGGAAGATGGCGACTACACGGTTGAAGGCGGCAGGCTGGCGATGGCCCGTTTGCTGGAGGCCACGCCGAAAGGGCGGCACCTTGCGGTGTTCTGCGCCAACGATCTTATGGCGCTCGGGGCTATTCTGGCTGTCCGAGATGTCGGACTGTGCTGCCCGGAGGATGTGTCGATCCTCGGCTTTGACGGCATACCGTCAGGTGCTTTTTCCTGGCCAGCTCTGACCACAATCGAAAAAGATGGCCGCAAGATCGGCTCGACAGCAATAACTTGTCTGTTTGATGAGATGGCTGGGCGCCCGGAGCACGGCCGAGTTTATGTACCATGCCGACTTGTCGAGCGTGGATCATTGGCGAATCTGTCGGGCGCACGCGCCGTAAGATTGGCCGCAGGGAGGTAAATAACTGCAATGAGCGGAAACGTTATTTCGCCCTCTATCGGCGCAAAATTTGGGAACGTTCCCAAAGCGCGAACCCAAACCAGAATGCGTCTCCGCGACTGGTGGCCGTATTACGTGATGATGGCTCCGGCGTTGATCTTCTTCTTCATTTTTCACTACATGCCGATCTGGGAAGCGAAGATTGCCTTTCAACAGTTGCGTATTATCCCGCCGAATATTTGGGTGGGCCTGAAGCATTTCGAGCTGCTGTTCTCGTCGGCGATCTTCTGGCAGGTTCTCGCCAACACGCTGATCATTTCGACGATGAAGATCGTCTTCGTTTTTCCCGTTCCGATCGTCGTCGCGCTGCTCCTCAACGAAGTTCGTGGTAGCCGCACGCGCAAGTTTATCCAATCCGCCATCTATCTTCCGCACTTTCTATCCTGGGTAGTGATCGCCGGCGTGTTCATCGCTGTGCTGTCGCCAAGCACAGGTGCGGTCAATGAAGTGATTGGCTTCTTCGGGATGGGGCCGGTCTCCTTCATGACCGAAACCGGCACCATCCGCTGGGTGTTGGTGTTCTCGGAAATCTGGCGCTCGGCCGGGTGGGACAGCCTGCTCTATCTTGCAGCCATCATCGCGATCGACCAGGAGCTGTACCAGGCAGCCGAGATGGACGGCGCCAACCGCTGGCAGAAGATCCTCTATGTAACGATCCCGGGTATCATACCAACGATTGCCACGCTGTTCATTCTGAACGCGGGCATGGCCCTTAATGCCGACCTCAACCAAGTCATCAACTTCACCAACGATATTGTCCGAAGCAAGATCGATATCATCGACACCTATGTTTACCGGATCGGCCTTCAAACCGGGCAGTATTCGCTTGCAACCGCGGCCGGCCTTTTCAAGGCGATCCTTGGGATGCTGCTGATTAGCGGCGCTCATCATCTTTCCAAAAAACTGACAGGCAAGGGGGTCTGGTGATGATCACAGACAAAATGCGCCGGACGCCGCTGGAGCGGCTCGAATATGCGGTCATTCTTTCGACCTTGATGATCCTCGTGGTCCTGATGGTGCAGCCGCTGTTAAACCTTCTGGCGGTCTCCCTGTCGGATCCTTCGAGAGTCGCCCGCATGAGCGGCCTGACGATCGTTCCGAACGGATTTTCTTCGACGTCTGGTGGCTGTTGATCACCAATCCGGCGGTTCAACGCGGTATCGCGAACTCGATCTTCATCACCCTTACGAGCACGGTGCTTGGTGTATTCTTCACGGCCCTGATGGCCTGGGCCCTGTCGCGTCCTGGCCTGCCGGGACGCCGTACCATCCTGGTGCTCGTGCTTGTCACGATTGTCTTCGATCCCGGCATGATCCCGGACTATTTCCTCAACAAGCGGCTCGGGCTCATCGACAGTTACTGGTCGGTCATCCTGTTCAAGGTGGTCAACGCCTGGTATCTGATCATCCTGATCCGCTTTTTCGAAGAAGTTCCGAGCGAAGTTTTGGAAGCCGCCGAGCTCGATGGCGCCAACGCCTTCCAGATCTTCTGGCATATCGCGCTGCCTGTCTCGAAATCAGCTTTGGCGACGATCGCGCTCTTCTACTTCGTCTTCCATTGGAACGACTTCTTCCGGCCGATGATCTACCTGAACGACCAGTCAAAATGGCCGCTTCAGGTGGTGTTGAGACAGTTCGTCGTCGAAGGCGACAAGATTGCCATGGTTGGGCTGGAGAACTCGGTCAACTACACCGGCGCTAGCCAGATCAACATCCGAGCGCTCAGCGCGGGCATGATCTTGCTGACGATCGTTCCAATCCTGGCGGTCTATCCGCTCATCCTGAAATTCTTCACCAAAGGCACCATGAGCGGTGCGCTGAAGGGTTGAATAACCAACTATACAAGGAGGAAAACCCATGCTTATGAAGTCTGCGATAAGGACCGTCAGCGCCATCGCGCTGCTTGCCGGAACCATGATGCCTGCCTGGGCTGAGCCGGTGACCATCCGCGTCGTCTCAAAGGATTTGCTCAACACCAATCCTGATGACGTCAAGCTCATGCACATGTACGAGCAGGCACTGAAGGCAAAGGGCACCGATCTCAAGATCGAAATCGTCAACTTGCCGGCGTCAGGCTATGCCGACAAGCTCAGTGCCATGCTGCTTTCCGGCGACATTCCCGACCTCATTTACTTCCAGGGCGGCGATGCCACGATGTCCGAGCAGGGCATTCTGGAAAGCTGGAACGACTGGCTGCCTAAAACGACTTACCTGAAAGACGCGCTTTACCCGCACAATACCGCGCGCCTGCAGAACTATCCTTATCTGCTCTACGTGTTTCCGCCGCGTGTGTCGCAGCCCGTGATGCGGAGCGACTGGTTGAGCAAGACGGGCCTGTCGGAACCGAAAACCGTCGACGATTATGTAACCCTGTGCAAGGCGATCAAATCCGGGAATTTCGGCGGTGTCGGCAGCGACCACACCTATGGCTTGACCGCGCCGGGCAACATGGATGAGGTCGATTCCGTCTTCAACCAGGCCTTCGGCGTCAGCGCAACATGGGTCAAGGATGGGAGTGGTAAATGGATTTCCTCCAAGGTCTCTGCACAGGAAAAGGCAAAGATTGCCTTTTACTCCTCGCTTCGCGAGCAGGGTTTGCTCGATCCGGAATACATCACAACGAAGTGGGACACCAAGGAAGACAAGTTCTATTCCGGCCGCGTCGGCGTGGTCTTTTCGTCATCGGCTGAGAATGTCGATGTTTACGGCGGGAAGATGCGGCAAGCCAATCCTGACGCAAACCCGACGCTCACCTTGCTGCCACCACCCCAAGGTCCTGGTGGCAAGGGCCTAGCCGCCGTCGACGTTTCCAAGGAATCACGCGGCTTCGCAATCTCCACGACATCCAAGCACAAGGCAGAGGTCATCAAATTCCTCGACTTCGTCGCCAGCCCTGAGGGACAGGCGATCGAGCGCCTCGGCTTCGAGGGCGAGCAGTACACCAAGGATGGCAATGCCATCAAGCCGACGGCCAAGATGTCCACTTGGTATGCCCGTTTCATCGCAGCGGCGAACTGGAAGGCACCGGACGGCCTGATGAGCGACGCAAGCAAGCAATTCCTGACGAACGTTTCGCAGAGCTACAAGCCGGACAACGCGTTCATCTGGCCCGCCGAATACGCCACCGATCTGGATTCCGTCCAGAACGTCTACCGGGCGTGGACGTACAAGTTCATTTCCGGGCAGGCAAAGATGGACCAGTGGGACCAATTTGTCAGTGAGTGGAAGGCCGTCGGGGGCAACCGGTTGACCGAATATGCAAGGACGGTACTGAAATGAAGAATGATGTCGCTGCACTCTCTCTCAAGGGGCGAATTCGTGCGGTTCTCTTTGGCGTCGCCTACGGCGACGCCCTCGGAGCATCGGTCGAGAAACTCTCGGCGGAACAGATTCGTCAACGCTATGGTCGCGTGACCTCCCTGAAAACCGAATGGCACAAGATGTCGGAGAGCGGCATTGCTCGCAACTGGCGAGTAAGGGGCGGCGGCATTGTCACCGACGACACACTGATGACCCTATGCCTGATGTCCGTCTATAACGACGTCAGGCGGCACCTCGATGCTTGGGATATGGCAGAAGGAATGGTTCGGGAGATCGCCTGGACGCCTCGCTGGGTCCCGGAACTGCAACGAGAGGCCATGCTGATCGAACGACTTTTTTATCCGGAGAAATGGATATTCCAGCGCCATCAGCTCACCAACTGCGATCCGCGCGAAGGTGGGATCGGGAACATGGTGAACTGCGGCGCGGCGATGTATATCGCACCGATCGGCGTGGTGAATGCCTGCAACCCGAAGGCCGCGTATGACGAGGCTATTGGTTTCGCTTCAGGTCATCAACAGAGCTTTGGGCTTGAGGCCGCCGGGGTTCTGGCTGCGGCGGTCGCTGCAGCCTTCGTGCCTGGCACCACGGTCGATAGGATCGTTGACGAGGCGCTCGCGCTCGCCAAGGATGGCACGAAGAAGGCGATCGAGGACATCGTCGAGGCGGCACACGGGCTGAAGGGCGCCGAGCACGCTCGGGTCGTCGAGACGTTTCATTCGATCATCGCTAAATACTCGCCAATGGGCGACGATGTCGTTCACTCGATCAAGAAGGCTGGTGTGCCGAGCGAAGCCTACCGACCGTCGCGCGTCAATGCGATTGAGGAACTGCCTCTAGCGCTCGGCTTTGCTGTCGTCAATGACGGCGATTTCTACAAGACGATCCAGGATGGCATAAACTCTGGGCGTGACACGGACTCGATTGGCGTCATGGCCGGAGCGATCCTTGGGGCCATGCACGGCGAGACGATCATCGACCGCGATGATGCCAGCCTTCTCGACGCAGCCAACAAACTGGATCTCTTCGCGGCCGCCGATGCCTTCTGCGATACCGTCATCGAGATACAGCAGGCCGATTGGAGATCGGAACAGGCAACCGCCGCGATGCGGAGGAGCCTCGCTGGCTCCCTCGTCAGCGAAGTAGCGTGAAGGCGCCGAGAGATAAAAGACTGCGTCAGGGAGGCTGAAGTGTCGGAAATTGAATTGAGGAATGTCGGCAAGAGCTATGGAAACGTGCCGGTGCTGTCGGATATCTCGCTTGAGATGGGTGATGGGGAATTTGTCGTTCTCGTCGGCCCCTCGGGCTGTGGAAAGTCGACACTGTTGCGGATGATCGCGGGGCTGGAAGATATCAGCGCCGGCGAGATCAGGATCGGCGGCAAGGTCGTTAATGACATGCGCGCCAAGGAGCGGGACATCGCCATGGTGTTCCAGAGCTATGCTCTCTACCCGCACATGAAAGTCGCCGAGAACATGAGCTTCTCGCTGAAGCTTGCCGGTGCGCCCAAGCCTGAGATCCGTGCCAGGGTTGAGAATGCCGCCCAGATTCTCGGACTTGAAAAGCTGTTGGATCGCTACCCGCGGGAGCTCTCAGGGGGACAACGTCAACGCGTCGCCATGGGACGGGCTATCGTCCGCGATCCAAGAGCCTTTCTGTTCGACGAGCCATTGTCGAACCTTGACGCCAAGCTGCGCGTGAAGATGCGTAGCGAGATCAAGAAGCTCCACCAGCGACTTGGCAAGACCACCGTTTACGTCACTCACGACCAGACGGAAGCCATGACCATGGCAGACAAGATCGTCGTCCTCAACGGCGGCAAGATCGAGCAATTTGGGCCACCGTTGGAATTGTATAATGATCCCGCCAATGTTTTCGTCGCTGGATTCATCGGTACACCCGAAATCAATCTACTTCATGTCGAGACCCACGGAGGCCATGGCATTACGAGCGATGGTATCTCGCTCCCGCTGCCGAAAGCGATGCCCCAAGGCTCACAAATCACCTACGGGATCCGCCCACAACACATCCGTCTCGGAAACCAGGGCGTCGATGCCGTTGTAACCCTTGTCGAGCCAACCGGCGAGGATCAGGAGATCGTCGTGAAGGTCGGGGCGCAGGACATCCATATCATCGTGCAAGGCGGCCCACTGGTGTCAGTAGGGGCGAGGGTAAAGCTTGAGATCGACGCTAACAAAGTATTGTTATTCGACAGGGCAAGTGGAGCGCGCGTTAGATAGGAGCAAACCTGTCGAGCATTGGACTTGCGGCCCAAGGGGGAGCAAGCGATGAGAATTGAAGACGTGTTTTCGTGTTTCAACATTAAGCCTAAGGTGCTGTTGTTCGCAGTGCCTTTCGTCGCCGCGATTTCGGGGGTGGACCTCATCCCGTGATCTGACAGAGCGATCTGGTGGCTTTTGCTACCGTATACCGGGTGGAAGGACGGCATCCAAGGTCCGCAGTGGGTCAATGTTTCACATTCCGGCAGCTCAACGAAGGTCAGTTCATGCCTGCCGAAGCGGACCAGGGGCCTACGTCTCAGGAGTGCCAGGAGCGGTCCTTTGATAGCTAAGACGAGAGTTAGTTCTCTGGGATGATCATGCAGACCCTGCTCCAAGGCTTCGCGCGGGGTAGCGCAGGGTTGGGTCGAACGGATTGAGTTGTCGACCAATTCCATTCGCTTCCTTCTGCAGCAATTCGACCACCAGCGGCAGACGTTCTCCCTCCAATCGTTCCGACAAGGTCCCGATGCTCAAAGCGGCGACAGCTCGCCCTTCCGTATCCAGGATTGGAACGCCGACCCCAGCCATTCCGGGAATGAGGCCCGTATTGAGGCTGGCAAATCCCTTCTTGCGGACATTCTCGATCTGCATCCGCAGCCCCACCTCGTCGAAGCTGCCCCGGTCGAGGAGGCGCGGAACGTTGAAGCGTATAATCGCCTCCCGCTCATCCTCTGGCAGATGGGATAAAATAGCGAGACTGCCCTGCCCAATTCCGAGCGGTACCTTCCCGCCTATGTCACCCGTAAAGGTCCTGATCGGGAATGGCCCCTCCACACGGTCTAGGCACAACGCATCAAAACCGCTACGGACAAGAAGGAAGACGCTATCGCTCAGTGTTGAGGACAGGCGTAGAAGAGCTGGCCGTGCCGTACTACGCAGCCCACCTGCATGCGCAGCCCGCGCTGCGAGCACGAAGAAGTCGAGGGCCAGTTGGTACCTTCGGCTGGCTTCGGACTGCTCGACGAACCCCTCTGCCATCAAGGCCTTCAGAGCTCTATGGGCGGTAGGCTGACTGACCCCGCTTGCAGCGGCGATGTCGGTGAGGCGCATGCCTTGAGTATTTTCGCTCCCAAGAATCTTAAGGATTCCAAGGGCTCTCCTAATCCCGGATAATGTATCTTCAGACATTCGTAATTTGTCTCATTATTCCAGGCCATTTATTTCAGCATCTGAAAGGAATGTCAAAAAAATTTCATAAGCTGGAATTGATCCATTGACTTGGTCTCGCATCCTGTCCGTGATCTGGGTCCAGGCACCACGCTCACTCAGGCTGCGACCTGAAGCGCTGCAGGGATTGGAGGAATTGTATGGCGTTCCTGGCACTCGAAGGGGTTTCGAAGGAATTCGGTACGTTCACGGCCGTGCGCGATGTCAATCTCACAATCGAGAAGGGCGAATTCGTTTCGCTTCTTGGCCCATCGGGCTGCGGAAAAACGACGACTTTGCAGATGATCGCCGGGTTGGTCGAGCCGACCTATGGGCGAATCTCGCTCGACGGTCGCGACATCACTCGCGAGAAACCCAATCGCCGCGGTTTGGGCGTTGTCTTCCAGAGCTATGCCCTCTTTCCTCATATGACGGTTGCGCAGAACGTTGCCTTCGGCCTCGAGATGCGGCGCGTGCCGTCGGCTGAACGCACGGAGCGCGTACGCGAAGCGCTCTCGCTGGTCCAACTCTCCTCCTTTGCCGACCGCTATCCGCGTCAGCTCTCAGGCGGCCAGAGGCAGCGTGTCGCAATCGCCCGCGCGCTCGTCATCGCGCCGCCTGTACTTTTGTTGGACGAGCCCCTCTCCAATCTTGACGCCAAACTGCGGGAGGAGATGCAGTTCGAATTGCGTCGCATCCAGCGCAAGGTCGGCACGACGACGATCATGGTAACGCATGATCAGGCCGAAGCGCTCTCCATCAGCGACCGTGTGGTCGTGATGGAAGGCGGACAGATGACGCAGGTCGACGCGCCCTACCGCCTCTACGAACAACCCTCGAACGCCTTTATCTCGTCCTTCGTCGGGAAAACCAATCTTCTGGCCGGCACCTGGCGCTGCGATGGCGCATCCGGCGCCGTGGACATCGGAGGCGTCCTGCTGGAGGCCTCCGCTCCAGAGATCGCTGCCGGCGCGCCGGTCACGCTGTCGATCCGCCCGGAGAAGATCCTGCTGCGCGAGGCTGGTGCGGGCCGCCTCGACGGACGCGTCTCAAGCCGCTTTTTCCTCGGCAGCCAGTGGCTCTTCACGGTCGAGACCCTGCTTGGGGCCATGACAGTCTCCGCTCCCAACCAAGGCGGCGAGCCGCCTGCGGAAGGCTCTGCGGTGAGCCTCGACTGGTCGCCCGCCAACTTGCGCGTCATCGCTGGCACCGCCGCAGCGGCTTGAGAGGGGCAAGATGACTCCACATTCCCGCACCCCTTCCGCCCCATGGCTGCTTGCCGGCCCCGGAGCCCTGTTCTTTGCCGGCCTCGTGCTGCTGCCGCTGACTCTGACCGTGATCCTATCGTTTCACGCCTACGATCATTCCGCCGGCATCCAGAACACATTCACCCTGTCCCACTACGTCACCGTCGTCACCGACGGGTATTACCTCGAGATTTTCTGGAGAACCCTACGGATCGCGGCGCTGACGACGGTCATCTGTGCCGCGATCGGGGTTCCGGAAGCCTACATCCTGTCGCGCATGAGCGATCCGTGGCGCTCGGTTTTCCTTCTCGTCATCATCGGCCCGTTGCTTGTTTCCGTGGTGGTCCGCACGTTCGGCTGGAGCATGCTGCTCGGCGCGCAGGGCCTCGTAAATCAAGCACTGCAGCTTCTCGGATTCCCGCCGGTCAGGATCCTCTACACCGAGACCGCCATCGTCATTGCTCTCGTCCACGTCATGCTGCCGTTCATGGTCATTCCGGTGTGGACGGCCCTGCAGAAGCTCGATCCGATGGTCGAGGCGGCGGCCTGGACGCTCGGCGCCTCACACTTCACGGCTCTTCGCCGGGTGGTCATGCCGCAGGTGACGCTGGGCATGCTGTCCGGCAGCCTCATCGTCTTTGGGCTATCGGCCAGCGCCTTCGCCGTTCCGGCTCTGCTTGGCGGTCGCCGCCTGAAGATGGCGGCGACACTGGTCTATGACGAGTACCTGCAGGAGCTGAACTGGCCCCTCGGAGCCACCATCGCGATCATCGTGCTTGTCGCAAACCTCTGCATCATGCTGGCCTACAACCGCATGGTCGAGGCGCGTGCACGCCGGACCCTCGGGTGACACCATGCAGAAGAACGGCCCCATCGCTCTCATCTTTCACATTCTCGTCCTGACTTTCGTCCTGGCACCGCTCGTCATCATCTGCCTTGTCGCGTTCACGCCCGAGAACACATTGAGCCTGCCGACGACCGGTCTGTCCCTGCGCTGGTTCACGGCTGTCTTCGCTCATCCGGATTTCGTGGCGTCCTTCTGGAACAGCATCTGGCTGGCGACCCTCTCCGCAACGTTGGCTGTCATGTTCGCCGTACCTGCGGGACTCGCCATCAGTCGCTACACGTTTCCGGGCCGGGACTTCCTGAATGCCCTGTTCCTGTCACCGCTGATCATCCCCCATCTGGTGCTCGGTGTCGCCTTTCTGCGTCTGTTCGCACTCATCGGCGCCACGGGCAGCTTTGCCTGGCTTGTCGCCACACACATCATCGTCGTGACGCCCTATGTGCTCCGTCTCGTGCTCGCTGCCTTATCCGGGCTCGACCGCAGTGCCGAGCAGGCCGCACGGACGCTTGGCGCCGGGGAATGGACCGCGTTTCGCCGCATCACTGCCCCCATGATCCTGCCCGGGATCACAGGCGGCTGGCTGCTTGCCTTCATCAACAGCTTCGACGAGCTGACGATGTCGATCTTCGTCACCTCGCCCGCAACCGTCACGCTGCCAGTCCGCATGTACATGTACGCGACGGAGTCCATCGACCCGATGATGGCGGCCGTCTCGGCCCTGATGATCGCCATCACGGCCATCGCCATGCTGGTGCTGGATCGTGCCTTCGGACTCGACCGCATCCTCGTCGGGCAGCGCTGAGGAAAACGATATGGCTCTTCTCAAGCGCCTTGCCCGCCACAAGCTTCCCCCGATTGCCTTTACGCTGAACGGTGAAGCCTGCTTCGGCGTTGCGGGCGACACGGTTCTGACCGCCATTCTCACCAGGACCGATCGGCTGCGCCTCAGCGACTTCTCAGGTGCCCCACGGGCCGGCTTCTGCCAGATGGGCGCATGCCAGGACTGCTGGGTCCTGACAAGCGACGGCAAGCGCATCCGCGCCTGCAGCACGGTTCTCGAGCCGGGGATGAATCTTCAAACCATGACGGAGCCGAGATCGTGAGCGACGCCCTTCGACCCCTGATCATCGGCGCCGGCCCGGCCGGCATCCGGGCCGCCCAGGCCCTGGTGAGCGCGGGCCTCAGGCCGGTCGTCGTCGACGAGGCAGTGTCCGGTGGCGGACAAATCTATCGCCAGAGGCTCGTGCCCGATGAGCGCACGCCACGCGACCTCTACGGATCAGAGGCCGGGAAGGCGACGGCGCTGCACGAAACCTTCGCCCGCCTCAGGGACCGCATCGATTATCTTCCGCAGGCTCTGGTGTGGAACGTGCGAGACAAGACCGCTGATGTGGCGGTCGGCGGCCGGACCCGCCGTCTCGACTTCAGTCACCTGATTCTCGCCACAGGCGCCACCGATCGCGTCCTCCCCTTTCGAGGTTGGACCATCCCGGGTGTCTTCACCCTTGGCGGTGCGCAGATTGCGCTGAAGTCGCAAGGCTGCGCCATCGGCGAGCAGGTCGTCTTCCTCGGCTCGGGCCCCCTGCTCTATCTTGTCGCCTGGCAATACATGAAAGCTGGCGCCCAGGTTGCCGCCGTGCTCGACACGGCGCCCTTCTCGGCGAAGCTTCATCTCCTGCGCGGTCTGCTGTCTCAGCCGGGCGTGGTGATGCGCGGATTCCGCTATGCGGCGGAACTCATGGCACGCGGCGTCCCAGTGCATTTCGGCGTCGAACCGGATCGGATCGAGGGCGAGACCCAGGTCGAGAGCATTGTGTGGCGTGAGCGAGGAAAAGAACATCGCCTTGCCTGCAATGCCGTAGGATACGGCTTTGCCCTGCGCCCCGAGACACAGCTTGCGGATCTCGCAGGGTGCCGCTTCGTTTTCGACGAGCGGGATCGTGCATGGCGCCCTGAACGCGACATGGCAGGGCGCACCAGTGTACCCGGTCTTTATATCGCAGGCGATGGGGCCGGGATTTCCGGGGCCGACGCTGCCGAGCTCGCAGGAGAGCGGGTGGGTTTCGCCCTCCTCGAGGATGTAGGCCGTTCCGTTGATCCCGCGCGGATCGCGGTGCTGGAACGCAAACTTGCCGCGATCCAACGGTTCCGCGACGTTCTCGAGGCTGCATTCCCCTTCCCCGATACATGGGCGAGCAGTGTCACTGACGATGTTCTTCTCTGTCGCTGCGAGGAAATTTCCGTCGGCCACGCGCGTGCTGCTGCGCACGATCAGGGCGTGCACGAACTCAATCGTCTCAAGGCTCTGACCCGTATCGGCATGGGACGGTGCCAGGGACGAATGTGCGCAGCCGCCGCGGCGGAGATCCTGGCAGCCACTCACGGCCAACCGCTGGAGGCTGCCGGCCGACTGCGTGCACAGCCGCCCATCAAGCCCCTCCCTCTCGAGATTATGGCAGATGGAGAAGCGGCATGAGCCGGACCATTCTCAAGGACGTCGCGATCATCGGTGGCGGACTCGTCGGAAGCTCCGCTGCGCTCGCCCTTCGGCGGATGGGCTTTTCCGTCGTTCTCCTCGACAAGGGCTTCTGCGGCGCGCAGGCAAGCGGCGTCAATTACGGCGGCGTGCGGCGACAGGGGCGCCCTCCTGAGCAGATTGCCCTGTCCCAGCGCGCCCATGCCATTTGGCCGCGCCTGAAGGAACTCATCGGCATCGATGGCGAATTTGTGCGCTCGGGCCACCTCAAGGTAGCCCGGACGGAAGCCGAAATGGTATCCCTCGAAACCTATGCCGCACGCGTTGCGGAGTTGGGTCTAGACCTCGAGCTGATCGGCCACAACCAGCTCCGGGAGCGGTTTCCCTGGATCGCAGGAAGTGTCGCGGGAGCCTCGCTCTGCTCTGGGGACGGACACGCCAATCCGCGCCTTGTTTCCGCAGCCTTCGCTTTTGCGGCCCGCCGGGCCGGAGCGGAGGTTCTCGAGCATACCCCCGTGTCCCATGTCGAGAAGGTGTCTGAGGGCTTCCATCTGTCGACGAAGACAGGGACAGAGATCAAGGCGCGGTTCGTCGTCAACAGCGCCGGGGCTTGGGCGGGCACCTTCGCCGAGGCCTTTGGGGAACCGGTACCCCTCAAGCGCATCTACCCGAGCATGATCGTCACCGAACCGCTGGACGTGTTCATGAACGTGAACATCGGCGCCGAAGGCGGCGGCATCTATGCGCGCCAGGTAGAGCGCGGCAACTGCATCGTCGGCGGTATGCGCGGCGAGCCGACGGCGGATCCGGACTTCTCGCGCCCCACAGACACCGGTGCCGTCACCATCATGAACCGCGCGGCAGCTCTGTTCCCGGGCCTGCGCAATGCCTATGCCATCCGCTTCTGGAGCGGCACGGAAGGCGAGATGGCGGATCGGAGTCCTGTCATCGGCTTCAGCCGGACAACGCCAAATCTTGTTCACGCCTTCGGCTTCTCAGGCGCCGGGTTCCAGATCGCACCAGGTGTCGGCGAAGTCCTGGCCGAACTCATCCGTGACGGTGAAAGCCCAACGCCGATTGACGCTTTTGCTATCGACCGATTTGCCCGCATGGACCAGGGCTCCCCTGTGGGTACCGTCCCCGAGCCCCAAAAGAGGGAAACCTTGAGATGACCAAGTCTAAGTTCCTACAGACCGCGGCCTTCGCTGCCCTTGCCATGACCGCCGCCAGCGCGGCCCAGGCGCAGACCAAGACGCTCTATGTCGGCATGAATGGCGGCAACTTCGAGAAAACCTACACGCAGCATGTCTTTCCGGATTTCGAGAAGGCGAACGATGTGAAGGTCGTCGTCGTGCCGGGTACGTCGTCCGATATTCTCGCCAAGGCCACGGCGGCCAAAGGCAATCCTCAGATGCACGTGATGTTTCTCGACGACGGCGTCATGGTGCGCGCCATTGGCGCTGGCCTCTGCGAGAAGATCAAGGATACGCCGGCTCTGGCCGATCTCGCTCCGGGAGCCCGACTGAAGAACGACATGGCCGTCGGCATAGACCTTGGCATGACGGGTCTCGCCTACAACAAGAAGATGTTTGAAGAAAAGGGCTGGGCCCCGCCGACCTCCTGGACGGATCTTGCCGATCCAAAGTACAAGGGGAAGGTTGTGTTCCAATCCGCTGCGGCCTCGTCCTTTGGCCTGCATGCCTTCCTGATGTTCAACCGGATCCAGGGCGGCGATGAGAAGAATGTTGAGCCGGGATTTTCCAAGTTCAAGGACACGATCGGCCCGAACGTGATCGAGTATATTCCCAGCTCGGCGAAGATTTCCGAGATGGTTCAGACTGGAGAAGCCGCGATCTTCCCATTAACGCCCACGGCCGTGGCGGCTCACCAGGAAAAGAACATCCCAGTGGAATATGCTCAGCCTAAGGAAGGCTCCGTCGTATTGATGGTGACCGAGTGTGTCATCGCGAACAACACCGAGCCGGAACTGGCTCAGAAGCTTGCTGCATATCTCCTGTCGCCGGAAGCCCAGAGCAAGGCACTCCAATACGGCAACATCGTTCCTTCGAACGTGAAAGCCAAAGCCGCCACGCCTGAAGCAGAGGCCAAACTCAAGAAGTTCCACGAGTACATGAAGACTGCCGTCACACTCGATTGGGATACAATCAACGAGAAGCGGCCTGAATGGAACAGCCGCTGGAACAAGACCATCGAACGTTGACACGATTTTCGGACAAGGCGGACGCATCAAGCGCCCGCCTTTGGCCCTCTTATGCCTCTTGGAGCATTAAAGAACGCCAGAGCGCAACTGAGACCTGCGGCGAGCCAGATAGGCAGTGCCCGAACTCCTGCTTTCCGCAGCGATTTAAGTCATGCATCCAAAGTCGGCTTTGGGTCATCCTCTGCCAATCCGATGACCTCTAGGAACGTCCGGTTACGTAAGGATTGCTGCCCTCTGGCTGAGGTCGCAGGTGTGCCAAAAGGAGACCTTCCGGGGTCAGGTGTTTAGCCCGAGCCCAGAGTTTCGATCTCTGTTCACGATCGACGTCATTTTGCCTGTGGCGCCTTTCTCACTCCGAGGCGCAGGAAAAGCTAGATGCGCTGTTGATGTCCCCGGAGCCCTTGTACTTGGGCCACGTGGGATACTCACAGAGTGGGCGTGTCCGCCCTTTGGTCGCCGTCTTAGTCGCATCAACAACGATGGGGGCAGTCGGGGGAACCCCGTTCTCAACCCAGTTGTCCAGCGCAGTCAGGTTGTCCCAGGTCGGCGAAAACTTGCCTCCGCCATGGGCCAGGCCGGGGATGAGATAGAACCTCATGAACCCGTCCACCTTTTCCTCGCCCATCTTGGCAACGACACTCTTGTAGAGGTTCGCGTTCACATAGGGGCTTACGCTGGGATCGTCGTTCCCTTGAACCCAGATAATCTTCCCGCCCCGTGCGCGGAACGCTTCCCAGTCCGATTTCGTGGCCCCGATCTGCTCGGACAGGTGTACGATCCTGTCCTTGAGCGGCCCAGGGTTCCTGATGTCGAAGTTCAGCAGGCTGAAGTCGTCCCTGCGGGCAACGAAGCTCTGCATGAACTCGTGGGCCCGGCTGGAGTGGTGCGCGTTCGGACCAGACACAGGCGGCTCGCGGTAAGCCGGCTGCGAGCCGAGTTGCATCGTGATTCCCTCGAGACTGTTGTAGCCTTGATAGTCGTCGATGCCGTCGGCGAGCTTGTACGGCAGGGAGTAGCCGTTGTGGTAGACCTTGATCGTGCGCTCGATCTGCGCCGAGGTGAGACAATGCTCGGGATGTCCCGTCTCGCCGTTCTTGCACCTCAAGCCTTCGATGAAGGCATCGGACCTGCCGCGGCAGGCTTCCGGATTGCTTACCAGCCCATCGGCAGCGCCATCGAGCGCGTCGCAGGCCGCAACGGCATCCGCGGCAATCCTGTTCACAAGGCCCGGAGGAATCCAACCGGCCGAATTGTCGTCATAGACCGCGCGAGCCAACGCGGCTCCCCACAGCCGAAGGCCCACGAAACTGGCCGTGGGATAGTTGGTGAGGATTCCATCATAGGCGTCGGGCCACCGCATCGCCGCAGTGAGGCCTTCCCGACCGCCGGTCGACCCGCCGGAAAAGTACACACGCCGCGGCGTGGACCCGTAGCGTGATTTCGCGAGGTACTGGGCGACATCCAGTGTCTTCTTGATGTGCATGTAGCCATAGTTCAGCATGGACTCGTCGTTCATGCCGAAAGAAGCGTCATCAGCGTTCGGCGCCTGGTGGCCCGAGTCGCTGGCGAAGGTGATGTAGCCTTGAGCAAGCGGTGTCGGAACGGTGTCCAGGCCGAGCGTCGGCTTCGAAAGGGTATCGGGGATGCTGCCGTTGTAGCCTCCACCTCCCATTTGCAGGGCCTTCCGGTTCCAGTGTGTCGGAAGGTTCACTTGCCACAGGATCTTCGGCGCGTTGCGGTCGACAGGATTGATGGCCCCCCTCACCTGGCAAAACTCGCCGTTCGGGTTGTCGGCGCGTGCAGCCTCCATAAAGGTCACGTCCGTTATCTCCGCTCCTGATGTCGGAAGGCTGATGATCCCAGCATCAATCCTGAGGCTCGCCAAGCGTTCGCAGGACTCCTTGGCCGCCGCTGTCGCAGGGGCGGCCGAAGCCGTCCCCGCGTTGGCGCAGATGAATGCTGCCCCGAGAGCAGCGGCAGATGTCCATCGAATGATGGTCTTGGTTGGCACGTTGTTGCTCCTGCATTGCTCTGATGGTGGTGATCCTGTTCGGGTCATTTCTTGCGTGCCGCGACGACGAGGTCCGCGACCTTGAGGAACTCGCTGGCCGACACCTTCGGAGGCTCGAACTTCGTCTCCCCGAGGTTACGCGCAACGGAGAATTCATCCGTGACGGCGCGTCTGTGGACGATGACAGTATCGATCGCGGGCAGGACCAGAATGAACTGGCCAAAATTTCCGTTCGCGAGGAACGAGCCGGCCCATTCCGGAGCCGTGCGGCTTTCCGGGATCCACCAGAGATAGCTATAGCCAAGCGGCCCTTTCTCAGCCATGTCGCCTGCCTTGACGCGTAGTTGCGTGCTCTCGGCGACCCAGGCCGCGGGGATGATCTGTTGCCCGTTCCACTGGCCTTTGTTGGCCATGAGGACACCGAGGCGCGCCATGTCCCGTCCCGACAGGAAGAGGTGATAGGCTAGGTAGCGTGACTGGTTCTGGTAGCCCATCATGCGCTGGCGTGACGGATCGAAGTCCTGCATCTGGAGTGGCGCTGCGAGATCCTCGCCCAATGCTTGAAACACGGTATTGCCGGTCAGCTTCTCGAAGATGGCGCCGAGGACGTTGAAGTCCCAGTTGTTGTAGTGGAAGTAGGCGCCCGGCTGCTTTGAACCGCGTGGTGGTGTCGACTCGTCGCCACCCGGACTTCCAGCCGGGTGATAGACGCCGGAACTGCTGATCAGGAGGTCGCGAACGCGCGTTGTCTTCTCAATCGGGAGAAGACCCTTGTCCTCTTCAATCCCGAGTTCCGCGATCGTGCGGTCGAGGTCGATCGTGCCGTTCGCCACGTACTTCCCATAGAGCATGGACAGAACGCTCTTCCGTGCAGAGGCTAGGTAGCTCACCTGCTCGGTGAAACCGTAGCGGTACGCCACCTTGCCCGAGGTCACAACCATGAGCGAAGTCGTCGGAAGCGCATAAAGACTGCGTTCTACTGCGGCGAGACCCTCCCTCGTAAAGCCTGCTATTTCCGGTGATACGTTTTCCCAATCCTTGCCTGGAGATACGGGAGATGTTGCTGGCTGGGACTGAGCCTGAGCTGTTGTGGCATCGGCCAAGACGCTGAAAGCCGGTAGTCCGAGTGCGAGCCCTCGTGTGATAGCCCGACGGGTTAGCACGATTTTATCGGTCATTATGAGCGTTTCCCTTATTCACGGCTGAGGCGATGTTTTCGCTACTCTCAGCCTATGAACGAGAACGCTCATGGATAAATGCAAAGATCGGACCGATTAATGCGGGACATGCATTAAGTGGCTGCACCGTCAATCGCTTCCTACGGACAGGCGTGCTGATCTGCGTTCTGCCTCAGCCGAGCTTTTCCAGGTACCAAGAAGCATCTCGAGGAAACGTTCTGCTGCGGGGGCAAGACGACCGCCGCGCCGCCTGACAACGCCAATCGTTCGCGATACTTCCGGATTGCCGATCGACCGCGTCACAATGATGGGATGTTCGGCCTGGGGGGTCGCGAGCTGAGGCAGGACCGAGATGCCGAGCCCCGCCTCGACCAACCCGAGTGATGTCGAAAGGTGGGTCACCTCGTACGACCAACTCAGGCTTACCCCGGCATGCACGAGTGCAGCATCCAGCAGGATGCGATTGCCGCTGGTCCGGCTCACGGCAACCAGCGGTTGCCCCTCAAGATCCGACCATGCCAGAGCGTCTCGCTGCGCCAGTGGGTGGTCCCGTCGGCACGCCAGGACAAAGGGATCCTCGATCAGGGGTTCAAAGACCAGTTCCGGATCAGACGCCCCGAGAAGGTTGATGCCGAACTCGACCTCGCCCCGCGCCACGCTCTCGAGGCCTTCGTTCGCGGACAGGTCGAGGATCCGGAAGCGGATGTTTGGGTACTGCTCGTTGAAACGGGCAATGACGGAAGGCAGGAAGTAGAAGGCTGCCGTCGGGACGCAGGCCAGCGAAATCAGTCCTCGCCTTTCCCGGCCGATATCGCGCATCGCGAACAGCGAAGAGTCGAACTCGTCGAGCATGCGCCGCACGAGAGGCAGGAACTCTCGCCCAACGGTGGTTAGCGCCACCCTCCGGGTTGTGCGTTCCAGCAGCGCCGCTCCCACGGCTGCTTCCAGTCGCTGGATGCGGCGGCTGAGAGCCGGCTGAGACAGGTTCAGGGCCTCGGCTGCACGGTGAAACCCCTCAAGGTCCACCACTGCAACAAAGGCACGCAGATCAAGTGATTCGAAATTGATGCTCATACCGGATTAATAACACCGATCTTTGCATTTCAAAGTAGTTTCGAGATTTGAGATGGTCCACGGGCAATACAAACGATGGATCTGCCGCCGTGCACACCATGCTCGCCACCTCGAACAAGAACTCCCTGCGGGTCCCCTGTGTGCTCATGCGGGGCGGGACCTCGCGGGGGCCGTTCTTCCTGGAGACGGACCTCCCCGGTGATCCCAGCGAGCGTGACCGTTTCCTGATCGCGGCCATGGGCTCCCCCCATGGGCTCCAGGTCAACGGCATCGGCGGCGGCAACCCGATGACCAGCAAGGTCGCGATCGTCAGCCGGTCATCCCAGCCTGGGGCGGACGTCGACTACCTCTTCGCTCAGGTTGCAATCGACCGGGCCTTCGTCGATGTCAGCCCGAACTGCGGCAACATGCTGTCCGCCGTGGGTCCTTTCGCAATCGAGGCTGGCCTGGTTCCGGCCGAGATCGGCGAGACCACCGTTCGGATCTTCAACCGCAACACCTCGACCACGGTGGAAGCTGTGATCCAGACCCCGGGTGGGGTCGTGGAATACGAGGGCGAGACCGCCATCGACGGCGTGCCCGGCACGGCGGCGCCGGTCAAGCTGACCTTCCTGGACGCCCTTGGCTCCAAGACCGGCGCATTCCTGCCGACCGGGCACGTCCGCGAGTTCATCGAGAACACGCCGGTCACGCTCGTCGACTACGCCATGCCAATGGTGCTCCTCCGGGCGTCCGACCTGGGTCTCAGCGGCGATGAAGCACCTGACGAGCTCGAAGCCAATCTGCCCCTCCTGGACCGCCTGGAGGCCATTCGGCGGGAGGCGGGGCTGCGCATGGGCCTCGGCGATGTGTCGGGTAGTGTCGTGCCGAAGCTCGGGATCCTGTCCGCCGCCCGCCACGGCGGAACGATCACCTCCCGCTACTTCATGAACGCGCAACGCTGCCACAAGGGCCACGCCGTCACGGGCGCCCTGTGCATCGCCGCAACCTGCCGGCTGCCCGGCAGCGTCGCGCACGACCTCGCTACTCCCAGCCTCACGTCATTGGTGAACCTCGAGCACCCAAGCGGCCGGACCGAGATCGACCTGAGCTTCGACGCCTCCGGTCACGTCTCGCGGGCAAGCCTTGTCCGCACCGCCCGCAGAATCTTCGAGGGCAACGTCATCGTCCCAGCAAGCGCCGTTGCGGCGCCTCTGGAAGGGATGCAACACGGAGGAAACCATGCCTAAGACCATCACACGCCGACTGCTCTGTTGCGCGCTCCTGGCGGCATCCACGGCGCTCGCCACCCCCTTTGGCACGGCAAGCGCGCAGGACAGCTTCCCTGTGCGACCGATGAAGCTCGTCGTGCCGTATGCCGCTGGCGGTGGGACCGACGCGATCGCGCGCCTTGTGGCACAGGGCGTCGGCGAGAAGCTCGGCCAGAGCTTGGTCGTCGAGAACAACGGCTCCGCCGGAGGCAACATCGCCACCCAGCAGGCGGCGAAAGCCGACCCCGACGGCTACACCGTCCTGATGGCCAACCAGGGACCGATGGTGGTCAATCCCCACCTGTTCAAGAACGTCAAGATCGATCCCCTGACGGCCTTTGATCCCCTCACGCTCATCACGGCGGCGCCGCTGGTCGTCGTAGTGCCGAAGGCCTCGTCGCACGCGACGATCAAGGACCTGATCGATTACGCCCAAAAGAACCCCGGCAAGTTGACCTACGGTTCGGCGGGCAACGGTTCGGCAAGCCATCTGGCCACCGTCCTGCTCGCCCAGGAGGCGAAATTCCAGGCCACCCATGTGCCCTACCGCGGCGCCGGGCCGGCCGTGAACGACCTCCTCGGCGGTCGCATGGACTTCATGGTGACCACCGTGCCGTCCATCCTCGGACTCATCGAGAGCGGTGACGTGAAGGTCCTTGCGGTTACATCCAAGACCCGGGCCAAGAAGTTCCAGGAAGTGCCCTCCGTGGCGGAAAGCGGATGGCCGGCCTACGAGGCCACCGCTTGGTACGGGTTCGTCGTCCCGAAGGGCACGCCGAAGGACATCGCCGACAAGATCCGCAAGGCAACGGTCGAGACCATCACGAAGGGCGTCGTGCGGGAGCGGCTCGAGGCCGAGGGCGCGGAGCCGATCGGCAACAGTCCCGAGGAGTTCGCCGCGATGATGAAGGCGGAGTCCGCTCGCTGGGCCGAGATCGTCAAGAAGGCAAACATCTCCATCGACTGATCGATGGCACGAGAGCAGCACCACCCCCAAAGCCTTCGGTCCGAAGCGCCAGGGGTGGTGCTGCAAGCCGGACGGAAGACGAAATCCATGCAGACGGACATCGTCGTTGAAAGCGAGAGTGACTGCGTCCTCGGCGTCACGCACGCGGCAGACCCGGTTTACGCCTGCATCGAGGTCTCGCGCCGTTCGGCCAGTCCGACATCGCGAGTCCTGTACAAGATCCGATCCCATCCAAGATGCGGGGATCGGCTCACTTACGAACTCCCGGGGCGGTTCGACGATCCGATCGCCTGGGAGATGTTCGGGCTGGACGCCGTCAAGCACGGACGGCTGGTCGCTGTGATCGCCACCGTCTGGCAAGATGAACGGCCGCTGACGGCCATCGGGAGCGGGTGCTCCCAGCCATACGCTCCCTCGAGCCGCCGAAGGCTCCGTGTGGGATGTGATGCATAAGACCTGCAAAAGCAGGCACTCAAACAACAGAATGACAACCAGCGCCCACGTGGTGCGCCAGGGAGGTGAAACATGTCTGAAGCCATCTCAGGAGACTTGCGCCCGGCACGTGCTGGACCCGTTCGCTCCCCACAGTCCCTTGTTGCCGGACTGACGCTCGTTGCGCTCGCGGCCCTGGCGCTTTGGCTGACCAGTGACCTTGATCAGGGCACGTTGCAGGCCATGGGGCCCGCGCTTCTGCCGCGTTGGCTGGCCATCGCCGTTGGCCTGTGCGGACTTGCCCTCGTCGGAATGGGCTTCAAGACGGACGGCCAGGGACTGGACCGCTGGAGCCTGCGTGGCCCTGCCTTCGTGATCCTCGCGATCCTCGCGTTCGCCGTCACCATTCGGCCATTCCCGCTCGGCATGGTCACGACGCCGGGCCTCGGCCTCGCCATCGCCGGGCCGCTCGCGATCATCATCGGGGGGTATGCCACCCCTGAGGCACGCCTGCGCGACCTCCTGATCCTGGCATTTCTGCTCACGCCGTTCTGCATGATCCTGTTCGGGGACCTGCTGAACTTGCCGATCCCGATCTTCCCACAGGCGTTCGCCGATCTCTTCCCGGCATCGTGGTCGCAGAAGCAGATCCTGCGCCTGACGGCAGCCCTCTTCGCCGGCGGCGGACTGCTCGTACTCCTTCTTTCGCCTCGCCGTCACGCCAAGCCGGTTGATGTCGCCGACCACAGCGGGAGAATCTGATGGGTGATTTCTTCTCCAACCTCTCACTTGGTTTCGGGGTGGCCTTGTCCCTCCAGAACCTGGGCCTCGCCTTCCTCGGCTGCCTCGTCGGCACGTTGATCGGAGTTCTGCCGGGCGTCGGGCCGATCGCCACCATCGCCATGCTGCTGCCGATCACCTTCGGGCTCGATCCGGTCGGCGCGCTCATCATGCTGGCAGGCATCTATTACGGCGCCCAGTATGGGGGCTCGACCACGGCGATCCTGGTCAACATCCCGGGCGAGGCGACGTCCGTGGTGACCGCCCTCGACGGCCACCAGATGGCCCGCCAGGGCCGCGCCGGCGTGGCGCTCGGCATCGCGGCCATCGGGTCGTTCTTCGCCGGCACGGTGGCGACGCTCGTCATCGCGGCGCTGGGCAAACCCCTCACCGGCTTGGCTCTCCTGTTCGGCCCGACCGAGTACTTCTCGCTCATGGTCATGGGTCTGGTCTTCGCGGTGGTGCTCGCCCACGGCTCGATCCTGAAGGCGATCGCCATGATCCTGGTCGGTGTTCTGCTCTCCACCGTCGGCACGGATCTTGAGACCGGCGAAGAGCGCATGACCTTCGGGCTGCCGTTCCTGGCCGACGGCATCGACTTCGCCGTGCTGGCCATGGGCGTCTTCGGCATCGCCGAAATCCTGCGCAACCTCGACCACACCGAGCATCGCGACGTGGTGCGCCAGGCCATCGGCCGCCTGTTGCCGAACAGGGACGACTTCAAGCAATCCTACAAGCCGGTGCTGCGCGGTACCTTCATTGGCGCCATCCTGGGCATCCTGCCGGGCAACGGCGCAGTGCTGGGACCGTTTGCGGCCTACACGCTCGAGAAGAAGCTCGCCAAGGATCCGCGCCGCTTCGGCCGCGGCGCCATCGAGGGCGTGGCGGGGCCGGAGAGCGCCAACAATGCCGGCGCGCAGACCTCGTTCATTCCGCTGCTGACGCTGGGCATTCCGCCGAACGCCGTGATGGCCCTGATGGTCGGCGCCATGACCATCCACGGCATCATCCCGGGCCCGCAGGTGATGACCAAGAACCCGACCCTGTTCTGGGGCATGATCGCCTCCATGTGGGTCGGCAACCTGATGCTGCTCATCATTAACCTGCCGCTGGTGGGCATGTGGGTGCGGCTTCTGAAGGTGCCGTATCGGCTGATGTTCCCGGCGATCCTGATGTTCTGCGCCATCGGCATCTACTCGATCAATTCGCTGCCCACCGACGTGATGTTCATCGCCTTCTTTGGGTTGGTTGGTTACGCGCTGATCAAGTTGGGGTTCGAGCCCGCCCCGATGCTGCTCGGCTTCGTGCTCGGCAAGTTGATGGAGGAGAACTTCAGGCGCGCCCTCATCATCTCCCGTGGTGAGATCGCAACCTTCATCAACCATCCGGTGAGCGCTGGTCTGCTCATCGTGGCAGCAGTCGTCCTCCTGATCGCCTTGCTACCGTCAATCCGCAAGGGTCGCGACGAGGTCTTTGTCGAGGATTGAGTTCGAAGGACAAGCATCCGGCTTTGCGCTGGGAGTTCAACACGGGAGGATCCGATCGCAGGTCAATGGCATGCGCCCTGGAGCGATGCCGGCGAGAGCAGGATCCCTGGTACAGGAAGCAGACATGTCAGACGTTGGAAACACTGCCCCGATCCCTGCAACCCTGATCCCGGGTGACGGAATCGGTCCGGAAATTACGGAGGCCGTGGTCGGCATCCTCGATGCCCTCGGCGCCCCATTCAAGTGGGACCGCCAGCAGGGAGGCATGGCCGCGATCAAGGAGGCGGGGGATCCCCTCCCCGCATCCCTCATCGACAGCATCCGCCGCACCAAGCTCGCGCTCAAGGGACCCCTGACGACTCCGGTCGGCGGCGGCTTCCGGTCCGTGAACGTGCGCCTGCGGGAAGAGTTCGGGCTCTACGCCAACCTGCGCCCTGCCAAGACCATGCTGGCGGGCGGCCGGTACGAGGACATCGACATCGTGCTCGTCCGCGAGAACCTCGAGGGCCTCTATGTCGGCTTCGAGCACTATATCGCGGTCGGCGACGACCCGCAGGCGGTCGCCATCTCCTCCGGGGTCAACACGCGGTCCGAGGCCCGCCGCATCATACGGTTTGCCTTCGAATACGCGCTTCGCCACGGCCGCAAGAAGGTCACCGTGGTCCACAAGGCCAACGTCCTGAAGGCACTCACGGGCCTCTTCCTGGAAGCCGGGCGGGAAATCGCGCGGGAGTACGAGGGGCGTGTGCAAATGGACGAGCGCATCGTCGATGCCTGCGCCATGCAGCTCGTGCTGAACCCGTGGCAGTTCGACGTGATCGTCACGACGAACCTGTTCGGCGACATCCTGTCCGACCTGATCGCGGGCCTGATCGGAGGGCTCGGAATGGCGCCGGGCGCCAACATCGGAGAGTCGGCAGCCATCTTCGAGGCCGTTCACGGATCGGCGCCCGACATTGCAGGCCAGGGGATCGCCAATCCCCTTGCCATGCTGCTCGCCGCGGCCCTGATGCTGGATCATGTCGCATTGCCGGACCAGGCCAACCGGCTCCGTGCCGCCGTGCTGAGGACGCTCCAGGACGACGTGCGGACGCGCGACCTGGGCGGCACGGCCTCAACCAGGGACTTCACCACAGCCATCATCGCACGGCTCGAGAACAATGACTCTTAATCACGAACAGCACTAGACAGGAAAGTCATCTACCATGACCAAGGGTTCGGATCTTCTGGTTGCAGCCTTGGAGAACGAGGGTGTCGATCGCATCTTCGGGATCCCCGGCGAGGAAAACCTCGACGTCGTCGAGTCACTTCGCGCTTCCTCCATCCAGCTCGTGCTCACGCGGCATGAGCAGGCAGCGGCCTTCATGGCGGCCACTCATGGACGGCTGACGGGCCGCCCCGGCGTCTGCATCTCGACCCTGGGACCGGGCGCCCTGAACTTCTCGACGGGCGCGGCCTACGCGCATCTCGGCGCCATGCCGATGATCATGATCACCGGCCAGAAGGCGATCAAGACGGCCCGGCAGGCCCGGTTCCAGATCGTCGACGTCATCGCCTCGATGAAGCCGCTCACCAAGATGACGCGCCAGATCGTGAGCGCCGCCAGCATTCCCACCATCGTGCGGGATGCCTTCCGGGTCGCGATGGAGGAGCGGCCTGGTCCGGTGCACATCGAATTGCCGGAGGACGTGGCGGCCGATGAAGTCGATCCCAGCGCTGCCCCGATCATTGCGGTCCATCCCATCGAACGCCCGGTCGCCCATCCGGCGGCACTGGATCGCGCCGCCGAGATGATCCTGGCGGCCAAGCGGCCCCTCATCATGATCGGCGCCGGCGGCAACCGTCCCCGTCTCGTCGAGGCGCTGTCCAGCTTCGTGCGCCGCACCCGCCTGCCGTTCTTCAACACGCAGATGGGCAAGGGCGCCGTCACCGGCGGATCCAACCTGTACATGGGCACCGCCGCCCTGTCGGAGCGGGACTATGTCCACCGGGCGATCGATCAGGCCGACCTGATCATCTCGATCGGGCACGATACGGTCGAGAAGCCGCCCTTCATCATGGGCGACGGGGGCCCGCGCGTCATCCACATCGGCTTCACCTCGGCCAACGTCGAGCAGGTGTTCTTTCCGCATGCGGAAGTGATCGGCGATATCGGCGCGAGCCTTGCGTTGCTGGCGGATCGACTCGGGGGCAAGCTCGATCCGGATCCCGAACTCCTAAACCTGCGGCTGGAGATCCTGGCACGCATCAACGACCGCGCGGACGAGGACCGCTTCCCGGTCACGCCGCAGCGGATCGTGCACGACGTGCGCAAGGTCATGCCCGACGACGGCATCGTGTGCCTCGACAACGGCATGTACAAAATCTGGTTCGCCCGCAACTACCGCACCCATGTGGCGAACACGCTGCTCCTCGACAACGCACTCGCCACCATGGGGGCTGGGCTGCCATCGGCCATGATGGCGGCGATCCTGCATCCGGAGCGGCGCGTTCTCGCGGTCTGCGGCGACGGCGGCTTCATGATGAACTCGCAGGAGCTCGAGACTGCCATCCGGCTCAAGCTCAACCTGGTCGTGCTCATCCTGGATGATTCCGCCTACGGCATGATCCGCTGGAAGCAGGCCGTCGATGACTTCCCCGACTTCGGCTTGACCTTCGGCAACCCGGACTTCGTGCAGTATGCGCAGGCCTATGGCGCCAAGGGATGGCGCATCGGCGCGACCGAGGATCTCGTGGCGACCCTTGAGGCTGCCTTTAACGAGGGCGGCGTGCATGTGGTCGCCGTTCCCGTTGACTATGCCGAGAACACGCGCGTGCTCGTCGAGGAGCTGCGCGGCCACGTCCCTGAAATCGAACCGGCCTGATCGGAGGGCGCCCCATATGAACCCGTTCACCTTCCAGGTGCCGTCGAACATCCTCTTCGAGAGCGGAGCCTCGAAGAAGGTCGCCGAGCTTGCCGCCGAGTTTGGCGCACAGAGGATCCTGCTCGTGACCGACAGGGGCGTGCGCGACGCCGGCCTGACCCGGGCCGCCGAGGATGCCCTCAAGGCGGCCGGCCGAGACCTCGTCCTATTCGAGGACGTGGTCGCCGACCCGCCGTCCAACGTCATTGAGCGGGCCGTCGCCCTGTGCCGTGACGAGCGGATCGACCTCGTGCTGTCCATCGGCGGCGGCTCTGCGCTCGATACGGCCAAACTCGTGGCCTACTTGGCCAAGTCCGGTGACCAGCTCGACGACATCTACGGCGTCGGCCTGGCCAAGGGAGAGCGCCTGCCGCTCCTGCTCGTCCCGACGACGGCGGGCACAGGCTCCGAGGTCACGCCGATCGCCATCGTGACGACGCCCACGACCGAGAAGAAGGGTGTGGTGTCACCCCGGCTGCTGCCGAACTGGGCGATCCTCGATCCCGAACTGACTGTCGGCCTTCCGTCCCACGTGACGGCCGCCACGGGCATCGACGCCATGGTGCATGCGATCGAGGCCTATACCAGCCGGCACAAGAAGAACCCGATGTCAGACCAGCTTGCGAGGCAGGCGCTCGCCCTTTTGTCGCAGAACATCCGCGAGGTCTGCCGCAATGGGGCAAACCTCGAGGCACGCTCGCAGATGCTGCTCGGGTCGATGTTGGCCGGCATGGCGTTCGCCAACGCACCGGTGGCGGCCGTGCATGCGCTTGCCTATCCCATCGGGGCAATCTTCCACGTTCCGCATGGCCTGTCGAACGCACTGGTTCTCATGGGCGTCCTGCGCTTCAACCTGCCGGCCGCCGGGTCGCTCTACGCCGAACTGGCGCCGATCATCGATCCCGGGGCCAACGGTCTCTCCACCGATGAGGCTGCCAAGCGCTTCGTGGACGGCCTCGCCGCCATCTGCCGCGACTGCAAGGTGCCGGCATCGCTGGCTGAAGTGGGGGTGCGTGAGAGCGACCTGCCGCGGCTCGCGGAGGATGCGATGAAGCAGACGCGCCTACTCGTCAATAACCCGCGCGAGGTGACCTACGCGGATGCGTTCGCGATCTACAGCGAGGCGCTCGACGGCAAGCAGCGCCAGGCGACGGTATAACGGCAGGTCCACCGGAAGGCACTCAGAAGGAAGAGATCCATGAACCCATTTGAGAGCATGCAGGCCCTGACCGACCTCTGGGGCAAGGGCGCCCAGGCGATGGCCTCCGCCTATCCGCCGGAGGTCAAGGCAGCTGCTGACGAGATCAGCAAGGCCTTCGGTGTCGGCTACAGGCCGGACACCGCAGGCCTCGAGGAGGCACGGCGTTCGTTCGAGCAGGCTTGGTTGGGGGCGCAGGAACTCTCATCCTCGTTGTCGAAGGGATTGCAAACCGGCAATGGGTCGGCGCAGTCCGATCCGGTCGTCACCGCCATGCTGGCCAAGATCTTCGATCCCCGCGGCTGGATGTCGGCGACGAACGAGGTCGACGAGGCCCTTCAGCGCATGGCCGAGGGCCCGCGACTCGCCGATCTGTGGAACGTCGAGCGCCAGTTCGCCGAGGTGTTCAGGGCTTGGGCCAGGCTGCGCCAGCGCAGCTTCGAGCACAACAAGGTCATGCTCGACGCCTGGACCCGGGCGGCCGGCGCGTTCGCCAAGCGGCTGAACGAACGCGTCGAGAAGGGTGAACCTCCGCTCGAGTCCATGCGTGCGTTCCTGACACTGTGGGGCGAGACAGCGAACGAGATCCTGCTGGAGACGCAAAGGTCCGAAGCGTTTCTGGAAACGCAGCGTGAGGTGCTCAAGGCCTCGACCGATCTCAGGCTCGCACAGCGGAAGGTGGCTGAGTTCTACAGCGAGATGTACGGCTACCCGACACGGGCCGAACTCGATGACGTCCACAAGGCTGTGACTGAGCTGCGGCGCGAGCTGCGTGCGCTGAAGCGCTCCACTCCCCGCGCGGCGCCTCCGTCGCAGGCGCAGGAGAGGCCGCCCGAACCGAAGGCGTCGCAACGGCGAGCCTCGTCCGCCACGAAGACTGCATCCGCATCCAAACGGAAAGGTTCACGCTCATGAGCAAGTCGATGAGCCCGGTCGACATCAAGCCGGAACAGGTGGCCGCCGAGGTTGCCGCCTTGGGCGAGAAGCTCGCGCGCGGCGCCAAGCTCTTCCAGGATGTGCGCAACGAGGACGTGGCGATCGCCACCACACCGAAGGATGAAATCTGGCGGCAGGACAAGGTAACCCTCCACCACTACCGGCCGGTGGCCGACACGAAGGTGAAGACGCCCGTCCTGATCGTCTACGGTCTCATCGGGCGCTACACCATGGCGGACCTCCAAGAGGATCGCTCGCTCGTCCGCAATCTGCTCAACGAGGGGGTCGATCTTTACGTCGTCGATTGGGGCAATCCCTCCCGCGCCGACCGCTGGGTGACCATTGACGACTACGTCGACGGCTACTTGGCCGAGTGCGTGCGGGAAATCTGCGAGCGCCATGGCGTTGAGCGGATCAACCTGCTCGGCATCTGCGAGGGCGGTGTGTTCACCACCTGCTATGCCGCCCTGTACCCGGACACGGTCGAGAGCATGGTGCTGACGATCACGCCCATCGACTTCCACGGCGATACGGTCGAGAACCGCCTCGGGCATGGGTTCATCAATCTCTGGACCCGCAGCCTCGCACCCGAGGACATCGACCGTCTCATCGAGGCGCATGGCACCCTACCGGGTGACTTCATGGGCTCGATCTTCTCGATGATGACGCCCATGCGCACCATGCTGAAGTACAACCTCGACCTTCTCGAGGTGGTGGACGACGAGAAGAAGCTGCTGAACTTCCTCCGCATGGAGAAGTGGATCGCCGACCGCCCGCACCATCCCGGCGAGGCCGCCAAGCAGTGGCTCAAGGATCTCTATCAGGACAACAAGCTCGTGAAGAATGAGCTGGAACTCGGCGGCCGCAGGGTCGACCTGGGGAACATCACTTGTCCGGTCCTGAACGTGTACGCCAAGGACGACCACATCATCCCGCCGGCGACATCACGGGCACTCGGCGGCAAGGTCGGCACGTCCGACTACACCGAGCTGCCGCTCCCCGGGGGGCATGTGGGCGTCTTCGTCGGCGGCAAGTCGCAAGGCTTGTTGGGACCTGGCATTGCGCAGTGGCTCATGGATCATCAGCAGGATTGAACGGGGACGATCATGGCCTACGGCAGCAAGGTTGTTCCGGTCGAGGATGCGGTCGCCGTCATCCGGCCCGGCGATACGGTGGCGACCTCGGGCTTCGTCGGGGTCGGAACACCGGATGCGGTGATCGAGGCTCTCGAGGCGCGGTTCATTGAGACCAGCGCACCCCGTGACCTCACGCTGGTGTTCGCCGCCGCCCCCGGCGACGGGCGCGACAAGGGCCTGAACCGGCTCGCCCGGGAAGGACTCGTGCGCCGCGTGATCGGCGGGCATTTCGGCCTCGTGCCGAAGATCTCGCGCATGATCACGGACGGCGCCATCGAGGGATACAACCTGCCACTGGGCTGCATCTCGCAGCTCTTCCGCGAGATCGCCGGCCGCAAGGCGGGCCTGGTCTCGAAGGTGGGCCTGCAAACCTTCGTCGACCCTAGGGAAGGCGGCGGCAAGCTCAACGAGCGGACGACGGAGGATCTCGTCGAGCTGCTGTCGATCGCGGGCGAGCCGTGGATGTTCTACAGGGCGTTTCCGATCCAGGTCGCGATCCTGCGCGGCACGACGGCCGACCCGGACGGCAACATCACCATGGAGCGGGAGGCGCTGACCCTCGACAACCTGGCGATCGCCATGGCGGCCAAGAACTCCAAGGGCCTGGTGATCGTGCAGGTGGAGCGGCTCGCGGCTGCCGGGTCCCTCAATCCACGGCACGTGAAGATCCCGGGCTCGCTCGTCGACTGCGTGGTGGTAGCCTCCCCGGAGCACCATGCCCAGACCTATGCGACGGTTTACAACCCGGCCTTCTCAGGCGAGATGCGCGTGCCCGTGGACCGCGTCGCACCGCTACCACTCGACGAGCGCAAAGTGATCGCGCGGCGATGCGCGTTCGAGCTGCCGCTCGGCGGCGTGGTCAATCTCGGCATCGGTATGCCGGAGGGCGTGGCAGCCGTGGCCGCTGAGGAGAAGCTGCTCGATCTGGTGACGCTGACGGCGGAGCCCGGCATCGTCGGCGGGCTGCCGCAGGGCGGGCTCGACTTCGGGGCGGCCATCAACCCCGGCGCGATCATTGACCAGAACCAGCAGTTCGACTTCTATGACGGCGGAGGACTTGATCTCGCCTGTCTGGGACTCGCCCAGGCGGACCGACACGGGAACGTCAATGTCAGCCGCTTCGGCGACCGCCTCGCCGGGGCCGGTGGGTTCATCAACATCTCGCAGAATGCCCGGAAGCTGATCTTCGTCGGCACCTTCACGGCGGGCGGCCTGAAGGTCAAGGTCGGACAGGGGCACCTGACGATCGTGCAGGAAGGCCGCAGCCCGAAATTCCTCGACACCGTCGAGCAGGTGACCTTCAGCGGCCGGTTCGCGGCTGACAGCGGACAGCCGGTGCTGTTCATCACCGAGCGCTGCGTGTTCCGGCTCGGGGAGAACGGGCTCGAGCTGATCGAGGTCGCGCCCGGCATCGACGTCGAGAGGGACGTGCTCGCCCACATGGCGTTCGAACCGCTGGTCCGGGAGCCGAAGCTCATGGACTCGCGCCTCTTCCGCGCCGAGCCGATGGGTCTCGACGAGCTCCTGCTCGAGCGCCCCTTGTCGCAGCGGCTTTCCCTTGATGAGCAGGCTGGCGTGCTCTTCATCGACCTCGACGGCTACCGCGTCCGGACGCTGCACGACGTTGAGACCGTGCGGGAAGCCGTGGTGAGCCGGGTCGGTCCGTTCGGTCGAAAGGTGGCGGCGATCATCAGCTACGATGCCATTTCGATCGCCCCCGAACTCCACGACGCTTGGTTCGCGATGGCGGCCGACGTCGAGAGCCGCTTCTACAATCATGTGTCGCGCTACACCACGAGCGCGTTCATGCGCCTGAAGCTCGGCGAGGCTCTCAGCAGCCGGGACGTGGCGCCGCACATCTTCGAGACGCCGCGGGAGGCCCAGGCATCCATTGCCCTGCGAGCGGAGATGGACCGATGACGAGAGCGAAAGCGCAGCCGACAGGTGCAGTGCCGGAAGACTTGGGTCGCGAGCCTGACCGGACTGGTAACATCTTAGGCCTGTCGAAGTCGGGCTTTCACGAGATCGCCTACGTCGAATGGGGCCCTGCCGATACCGATGACGTCGTCATCTGCGTCCACGGCCTGACGCGGCAGGGCCGCGACTTCGATTACCTGGCGAGTGCGCTTGCAGCGCGGGGACGACGGGTCGTCTGTCCGGACCTGGCCGGCCGGGGACGGAGCGCATGGTTGCGGGATCCTGCCGACTACACCGTCCTGCAATACTGCGCCGACATGAACGCCCTCATCGCCCGCACCGGCGCGAGAACCGTCGATTGGGTAGGGACCTCCCTCGGCGGCCTGATCGGGATCGTGCTGGCGGGCCTTCCCGACAGTCCCATCCGGCGCCTCGTCATCAACGACATCGGCCCGGTCGTGCCGACGAACGCCCTTCATCGCATTGGCCGTTACGTGGCCGACATGCCGGAGACGTTCGATACGTTCGATGATGCAGAGCAATACCTGCGCGAGGTGCTTGCACCCTTTGGCAATGTCGCGGACGAGCATTGGCGGCACCTGACCCAATACAGCGTCCGATGGGATCCGGAGCAGGACCGTTACCTGACCTTGTGTGATCCGGCGATCCTCCAGGCGCTCAGGGCACCGGCTAACCCGGGCGCCCACCTCTGGGCCTACTGGGATGCCATCGGTCATCCCATCCTGGTCGTGCGCGGCCGCGAGTCCGATTTCCTGCCGTCCTACCTGTCCAACGAGATGGCACGTCGAAATCGCAATGCCATCGTGCATGATGTGCCGGGCTGCGGACACGCTCCGACACTCATGCCACGCGACCAGATCGAGGCGGTCGTGGGGTTCCTGATGCCCGAACGGAACACGCGGCCTTCCGGCCCCACACCCCAGCCCTGATGCAACAGTGTGGCTCCTCCCGAGCCAAGGAAAACGGAGCATTGTTATGGGAGAACTGCTGACCGCCGAGGCCCTGTCGGCCTTCCTCCAGGTGATCATGATCGACCTGGTGCTGGCCGGGGACAACGCCGTCGTGATCGGACTGGCGGCGGCTGGCCTGCCCAAGGAGCAGCGCAACAAGGCCATCCTGATCGGCATCGCCGCTGCCACGGTCCTACGCATCGTGTTCGCGCTTCTCACCACCCAGCTTCTCCAGATCGTCGGCCTGCTCCTCGCCGGTGGCATCCTGCTGCTGTGGGTGTGCTGGAAGATGTGGCGAGAACTGCGTGCGGGACATGCCGAGAAGGACCTCGAGGCCGAGGAGGCGCTGGAGGATCGCGACCTCGACCAGGACGGCCTAATCGCCGAGCACGCCCCACGCAAGACCTTCGCCCAGGCGGCCTGGCAGATCGTGGTCGCCGACGTGTCCATGTCGCTCGACAACGTGCTGGCGGTGGCGGGCGCCGCGCAGGAGCATCCAGTCATCCTTGTCTTCGGCCTGGGCCTATCGATCGCCTTGATGGGTGTTGCCGCCAGCTTCATCGCCCGCCTGCTCCAGAAACACCACTGGATCGCCTACGTGGGTCTTGCCGTCATCCTCTACGTAGCATTCGAGATGATCTACCGTGGCGCGTTGGAAGTCTGGCCGTTGATGTCGTGAGCGAGCAGCCATGGAAACCGACAGGATCGAGGTGCGCGAGGCGGTCATCAGGACGATCGCAGTGCCGTCGGACACCAACCCAGCCGGCGATATCTTCGGCGGCTGGCTGATGGCGCAAATGGATTTGGCGGCCGGCAACGCGACTGCCCGGCCGGCCCGGGAACGCTGCGCAACCGTTGCAGTCGACGGGATGGTATCTCACACCCCGGTCCATGTCGGGGACGAGGTCTTGGTCTGTGCCGACCTGATCTCCACCGGCCGCACGTCGATGAAGTTCCGGGTCGAGGCCTGGCTCCGCTCCCGCGATGGTGACGAGCAGATCAAGGTGACCGAAGCCATCTTCACGTTCGTGGCCATCGACAGTGGCTCCCGGCCGCGTCCTCTGCCGCCCAGTTGAGTCGTGGGGCTTCCGGCTCCCCGAGCCGATCAATTGATGCCTATATCGAATGAATAGGCCCGATAATTGCATTTACTGATCCGGTTTGGGTGAACTTGAACTATGCGGCATAACGGAATAACGGATGCCCAAAGTAGCTGCGGATTCGGCCGGGCGACCTGGCGAGCCGGCGCATGTGGCTGATGACGGCGCGCTTGAGGGCGGGCTTGCTGCGGGCGGGTGGTTTGTGCGTCACGGCGTGCTTCAGGTCCGCGTTCAGCCCCTCGTCCGGGTTCAGCTCCGGGCTATAGGAGGGCAAGTGGAAGACCTCGATCTGCTCTTGGTGCTCGGTCAACCAGTCCTGCACGGCCCGGGCCCGATGGACCGGCAGGTTGTCCCAGATCAGAAACACCTTGCCGCGGGCCTCCTGAATGAGCCGCCCGAGAAAGCGGATCAGGCTCGGGGCCTTGAGCGCGCCATCGAGCACCATCCAGCGCAGCTCGCCCTTGTTGGTCACAGCCGAGATCAGCCCCAGTCCCGCGCGCTTGTGGTTGGGGCGCACCACCGGCGTCCGGCCTCTGGGGGCGAAGCTGCGGCCGCGCACGTCGTCGGAGCGCAAGCCGGTCTCATCCTCCCAGAAGATCGTGCCCTTCTGCCCTCTGGCTTGCGCCACGATGGCCGGATAGTCCTGCCGCAGCCAGCGCCGTACGGCTTTTGGCGACTGCTCGTAGGCCCGGCGGAGCGGCTTTTGGGCCGTGAAGCCCCAACGCGCCAGGTAGGTGCTCATCGTACGCACCGCCAGCCGGACCCCACACTGCCGCTCGATCAGCATCCGCACCGCTGCCCGGCTCCACAGGGCAAAGGGCAGACCGAGTTCGTCAGGTGTGTGCCGCC